>JBLFXO010000134.1:0-9091 GCA_047609865.1 Arenicella sp. | reverse complement strand
GATAAACCCATACAAGAACCACTGACTAGCAGGGTTTCCGCTTAAGCCTCTACTGATAGGGTCAACTAATAGTACTGAGTTTGCAATGTATTGCGGAAAGAAATAAAGTGCGACATAGAAACCGACAAGAAAGAGTAGAACAATCCATGCCACCCAACCTCTATTAGTTGCACTTTCATGATAAATTCCGTCATTCTTGATTCCAGCTTGGCCAAGTAATTTATAGTTTGTCCCGTTATAAACCACTGAACCAATGACTATTAAACCAAAGGTCAAAAAGAACCATAACCAAGTTGAAGACTTCGCTCCACTTTCAATCATGGCTTTATTGATATCAATCAACGACCAACCTTCAGCTGAAATATGATATTGAGTGCCGACACTTCCGTTTAGTTCATCAACTTTTGATTGTAAAGTGCTTTCAAATTCAGCTATATCAGCATAGTCTTTTTGATCTGAAAACATCCATCCAGTATTATCCAGTAGAAGTTTTGCCTTCGCTTCATTATCGTTTACACCAATTCTAATTACCTCTTCGGAGTACACAACGCCACCATCCTGTGAAGCGGCAGTAATTACGGCCAAGACGTCTGCTTCAGAAATCCCTTCAGTTGCAGCTAATGCGTCTGAAATATTATGATTGTGTTTTTCAATGATTTGAGGAAGTGCAGCATTAAAAGTAATCACATTAGTATGAGGTGCAGAATTAGCAGCATCATATTCTTGAATGGCATCAATGAATCCATTTGAAATGGTATCACCAGCGTCAACTTTATTCGGCGTGCTATCAAAATGCGTTCTTATCTTATCTTCGCTAAAGCTGTATTCACCAATAAAGATGTTCGCAATGAACATAATCATCCCAAGAATAAAGACTACAAAACCGGCTCTTTGTAAATTTTTCATATCTATTTAGTCAAGAGTTTACGCCACCATTGCTTGGCTTTGAGTTCAATATTTCGTCCTGTTGCTTTGTTAAATTGATCAACAATTTCTTTTTCGTATGTCCTAAAGAGCTCTGGATCAAAGTTAGCTGAACGCAGCTCACTCATGACAACATCAACTGATACTTTAGCCTTTAGCCATTGATCAAATAAGTCATGTCTCAATCTGATTCCGAAAATATTCAATCCTTTAAATTCTCCAGTTTCTGTATCCCAAACAACATGCAAGCACATTTTTTCACCTGAATGTTCCCAATAAAAATTTGATTCTCCTTCTTGAGTTTCTGGGTAAACCATTCCGTATGTCTGATATTCAATATCAAAGAACTTTGCAGAATTGAACCAAGGACCAGGATTGTAGGCCATTCTATTACCGCAGATTGTTTGAGCAACTGTTTCACCCATTATCCTACCTGTATACCAAACTTGTTCAATCGTTCTTCGTCCGTTGACTGATTCATTAAACTGAGCGCAATCACCTATTGCATAGACATTCGGAATATTCGTTTCAAAAAATTCGTTGATTTTAATTCCCCTTTCTACTTCAATGTGTGAAGATTTAATGAATTCAACATTAGGAGAAACTCCTGTTGTTAATCCGACTACCTGACATTCTATAATTTCACCATCTTTAGTTTTGATCGAACCAACTCTGCCAGAACTGTCGGCTATGATTTCTTCTAATTCGGTATTAAATCTTAAATCAACGTGATGTGATTTGATGTGTCTTCCTATAAGTTCACTTTCATCAGTAGATAAAACACTGCCCCAAAAATGAGACTCTCTAACCAAGAAAGTGACTTCAATACCTCTTGAAATCAACATTTCAGTTAGCTCAACTCCAATTAACCCTCCACCTACAATTACTGCATGCTTGGTGTCAACGGCATTTTTTTCTATCTCTTCTAAATCTTGGAATGAATATAAACCTTGTACACCGTGTAAATCTTGACCTGGCCATCCAAACTTATTCGGCTTAGAGCCTACGGCCAATATCAATTGATCATAAGTGATGTCAATACCTGATTTCATTTGAAGGGATTTAGCATCAGTATCAATGTGATCAACATAATCGTTGACTAAATCAATTCTATTCTTTTCCCAAAAATAATCTTCGTAAGGTTTGATGTCTTGAAAACGCATATGTCCCATGAACACATACATAAGAGCCGTCCTCGAGAAAAAATGGTCAGATTCAGCGGATATAACAACAATCTCATTATCGCTATTTTTTCGAACGTGTCGCGCTGCGGTAATACCTGAAATTCCATTTCCGATTATAACTACTTTACTCATTCAAGATTAGGTTTACCTATGGGTCGATTAAGATATAGAAAACTTACATCAATCAACGGTCTTACGACAATTTGTTCAATCTTTTTTTGATATAATCTTCAGTCTTACTGATTGAAGCTACATCCACCGCATATATCGTAAACGTTAACTCTTTGGCTCCCGTAATCTTTGGAGAAACCTTCTCATTGACCACTGCCCATGGACATTGATATAACCAATCAGAAATATTTTGAACGACCTCTTCCGGAGACTTTGAACCAGTATTCATACTTAATTTAGAAGAATGAAGTTTTCCTTTCGCCTGACGTTTAATGAAGACGGAGCCAGAAAGCTTTCTGAACGGAATAATTACCAACTCTTCAGAATCTGTTTTGATTTGAATATTTCTCGAACCTATTTTATCAAGATTTCCGTTGTGATCCTCAAATCTCACGGGATCTTTAACAGAGAACTTATTTTCTAATTTGAATGCGATTCCTGCGAAGAGATCTCGCCAAAAATTTCTGCCAGCCAGGATCAAAAGGAGCAGAAGTATCACGGTGATATACAGACTGTCTGTTAACAGCTGATAGACAGCAAAAACAGAATACAATCCCCAAGAGAGAATTTCTAAACGATATCTCAAAGTATTAGCTTTCTTAACTGCTTTTCTTGAACTCAAGTATGGCACCACGTATTTTCTAAGCACCCAGAAAAATCCAAAAATAAGCGCTCCAATCAAAAACAACCAAATAATTGTGCTCACTTTGATAGTTCCAAACTGATCCATTGAAATCTGTTTATCTAATAGATTATATATGTCTAATTCCCCTTCGTTCATTTCAAAAACCCTAATTCAGTTAACCAATTTTCAACATATGGTTTCGCTATTCCTTTCACGTAATAAGCGTCTCTTTCATTAATTGTTATCAATCCAGAGGCTTCTAACATCCCGATATTTCTTTCTATCCAATTAGTGTGTTCTCTTCCATATAACCTTATCAATTCTTTCTTAGTCAAACTATAGTGGATGAATAACTGATAAATTAAATTTTTCAATTCAGATTTATGAATAGAAGGAAACTCAATTGCTTTTGGCTGATTAATAAAAATGTCGTGGTCCTCAATTTTTTCAATTCCAGCCAACCACTGATTGAGGGCTACACCAATTAATCCATTAGAAGTTCCATGGAGTTTATTTAAAAATTTTGTCGTTTTAGATGCTGATAAGTGCTTTTCAGAAACCCCGCTGATATGAGCTACTAATCCACCAGATAGATGTCTGCTCCAAATCGACTCCCTTATTTGAGCAGGAGTAAGTGGAGCCAAAATCACTGATCTCGCTATCACGTCTTGTATAAAAGATACTTCAGACATGGTTTGATAAGCATGGATATTCGCATTCATTACAAAGTAATGTTGTGAACCATACTCTGCAATCAACTTAGCTAATTCATCCAAAAGCAAGTGGCCATCCTTTGCTTTTATCCACCAGCGCTCTACATTTTGGAAAACGAAAGTTGTCTTGGCAGGAGTTGCATTCATTATCTCCTCTGCAGTACCTTTTATAGCTGTCGCGCGTTGTAATGCTTTTAATAAATCTTCTTTCTTTCTAGTATTGTTAACTGGAGGATGAACCTGGTATGTTTTCCCCTTCAACTCATAGTTCGCTATATGTGAGGTTAAAAAGGATTTACCACTTCCACTCGCTCCTAAAATCAGGATTGCACCGGCAACGCCTTCATCTATTCTTTCAATTGCGGAACGAATCTTAGCTAGCTCATCTTTGTTTGATTCAATATTCGCACTATCTGAATAGTTCGTAGTTGAATACATCTGTTGATAATAGAAAGGTAATTCCGTCTTCGGCGATATAGCATCCATGAAATCACCTATTCTACCTTGCTCTGAAACCGCTGAACGATATTGAGATTTGTATTTAATAGCAGAAATATCTTGTTGCTTTTGAACGAAATAATTTAAACCTTGATTCACTTTTGAACCTATGACTTGATTCACTTTTTGCAGTGATCTTGAAATACCACTTCTTCTCTTATGCTGTTTAACATACTGAGTAAGCGTTTCTAGCTGCTCAATGATTTGATTGATATCCAGTGCTTTCTTAAGACCTTCTTTTCTATCTCTCAACTCGGTAACAAATGCTTCTTGAGCTGTAGATATTTGAGACTCACTCTCTTTAATCTCTCCCTTCGCATGCTCAATAGCTTTCACTAACGCCTCAGTTTCAGAAGATGTCGCATAGCTATCAAGCCCTGATTGAATGAGATTGGTTCCGTTAATCAATTTACCAATCGCTCTTTTCAATTGCTCATAGAACAGCTGAATTTGCTCATGAATGGGATCTTCAAATTCTTTCTTCACCAAGTATTCAGTAATATCTCTCAGTGCTATCTTCTCCGTTTCAACATTCTTACCTTGATTGTCTCTAATTCCGTTAATCGATTTGGCCGACATCAATTGTACTTCTTCAGAAATATCATCCAAGGCTTCACTAATTGACTGAACTAAGTTCCCAACTACTAAGTCTGAATTCAAGAATATCTCTTCATCTAAAATAACATCAGAGTTAATGAGCGCTTTCTCATTCTTATCTGCGATCGCTTTTTCTAAAAGATTAATCTTAGTTTTAAAGCCATCAATGTTCTTAGCTAATGAAGATAAGTAGGTCTTCTCTGTATAGCTGACAGCATCATCAGAAAAGTGTTGAAGTCTTGCTGAGAACTTAATCAACTGAACATCACTTATCAAATGAGTGGTGTAAACTGTGATGTTTCTGTTCCAATGTTCAGGAAACGCAAGCAATTCCTTTCTAATCGCCTTAACAGTTGAAGGACCTGTAGCTTTATATTTTTCTTGAAGCACTTGAACATATTTCTTCTCAAGGATTATCTCATTGAGTTGGTTCATGTTCTCACGCTCCTTATTTCTAATTCTCTTATAAAAATTGGCAGATAACCTTAATGCTTCATCATCTAGCTCTTGAATGGCCTCATCCAACTTCTTTTTTAACTCATAAGTTTTATCTACTATAGCGTCAGCGTTTCTAATCACTGTTAAGAAATCCCAGACAATATTGTGAAGTAGATTCTTAGACTGATGAAGCAGTACGATATTCTGATATCCGAACTCTTGGAACTGATCATATGACTCCAGCATTCCTTCAGAAAACCAAATGCGTTGAAGTGCGTTTCTGAATTTCACTTTTCTCTTTACCTTTTTCAACTCTCCGCTGCCATCATTTACTAAAGACAGCGTTAAAGTAGTTGGTAAATGATTTATGAAATCTTCTTTATGCGTTACATAAAGCTTAATATCTTTATCAAATTCCTTTGAAACAATTGGCAATTGATGTTCTACCGCATCAGTCAATACTTGTTCAACCTTGGAGAGAACAGCATTCAACTTAGCGTGTAATTCTGTTAGATCATTTTGAGTAGTAATATTTTCAAGAAATGAATCCATCACTTCAATTACTTGAGAAAAAATTCTGTGATGATAATTCTCAATGCGCTCAACACTGTGCTCTGTTAGTTCATGAACGATTCGGTTCAATTCTAAGTCAAATTTTTGAATGATATTATTAAACACAGGATCTCTGCACTCATTGAGAGCGAGCAATTCGGCTTGATCTAATTTTTCAGTTTCAGAAATTAAGTCAATGTGCTCAATTTTTAAATCAGTCTCATCAAATTGGCTGGATGCCTTAACGAGAAGAGTTGTCCCGATAGTACCAACCAAATTATTAGTTCTCTCTACAAATGTTTCTACTTCTTCTTCACCGATATCAGGAATACCAACGAAAACTAAATCAGCCTCTGAAGAATGAACCTTCATTAAATCATAAATTGGCTTCTTATCAATCTCGTTGTTTACAATCTTGATTTCGGCATCCACCCTGAACTGATCTAATTCATGTTGAATTCTATTCTCAATTACCTTAAAGTCTACATTGGTCTCATTCACAAGAAGTATACGAACACTAGCCTGTGACCAGTTAGGAGATGAAAGGATGAACTTAGCCAGGAGTAACATGAGCTCTGAGTTATTAGAAACACCTCTCCACCATAAATCTATCTTCTCTTGTTTTCTGAATCCCCATCTTTCATCATAATCTAAATACAAAACATTGTAATCAAGGTCAATTAGCTTCTGAGTCATTTGAGTGAACCAAATAGGATTCTCAGTTTCACCTGGCCAAGACATTAAGACGGTATTCGGTTCTATGCCTGAAAAACCAAAGGTGCATGCAATGCTCTCAATTCCTTTAAATGAATTTTGAACTTCCAATTTTCTTCCAAAGATTCCGTACTTCTCTAATTCCTCATCCTTTACAATCTCTTTGGATTTTGGAAAGAGCACAGTGGCTTCTTCATTTTCGTGCAAATCAAAATTTGTGATTATTCCTCCCTGACCCGAGACGGCCTTAGAGAATTCAATCATCTTGGTTCGATTCTTTGTTCCTGTACTAAACAATAAGGTATTCGGCTTCCAGTTTCTTTTGTGATCCTGAGTTGCTTCCATTCTCTTCAAACCTTTTTTCACAATTGTAGACCATACCGATTGCCAGATATCTCCTGTACCAAGCGCGACTTGTTTACGAGAAAGATAAAAGTAGATTCCTCCAATAATCACAATTGCCGCCACCATTGCTAGCAGATTGAGTTGTGACATGATTATGAATGAGATGATAAATCCTGCAAGCCCAATCCATTTACTCACTTTAAAAGTTGGATTAAAATCTGAACTCGCCCAAGACTCCAAAAAGAATGATAAATTGATAAAACCGTAAGCTGTTAAGTAAAACATGGATACTACCTCTGCTATAACATTCAAGTCTCCTATTAGGATTCCGCCTTCAGCGATTAAAAGCGTAACAATTAATGCATTTCTAGGCTCATTACCTTGCCCTACTCCTTTCGCAAAATACTTAGGCGTTATTTTATCCACCGACATGGCTTGCAAAATTCTAGGGCCACCCAAAATCCCACCTAAAGCTGAAGATAATGTGGCTCCGAATACTCCGGCAAGCACAAACCATCCACCAAATACAGTAATTTGATATAATAAATTGTTGTTTTCAATCAACTCCTTATTCGAGAATGAACCTGATAAGAAAAAGGCCAGAACTACGTAAACAATTAAACCAGCCCCAATTGCGAGTAAAGTACCATATGGAATCGATTTCTTCGGGTTCTTTAAATCTCCTGACATAGCGATTCCTGCAGTAAACCCTGTTACCGCGGGGAAGAACAATGCAAACATTGGAAAGAACCCTGGCGAAACATAATCCGAAGGCATCACTTCAGTTGAAGCCAAAGAAGTATCTCCCAAAAAGATAGCAAAAAGTGAAAGAATGATCGCACCCAAAATAAAGAACTGACTCTTAATTGCAATGGAAGTGCTTATGAGTGCTATTATCCCTAGAAGCAGTAATCCCAGAGAACCTGTAATTCGAATAGCGTTGGTGTCATAGCTGTACTCTCCTAATTCATTGACAGCTACTCCGAAGTTCATTTTCTGATTTGCTATTTCAGCAAAACCAACCATATATAATGAAATAGAGAGTGCGGTTGCCACGAATAAGGTCAACCCAAGTGCTCCTCCAATTGGAAGTCCCAAACTTCTGGACAGTACATAGTAAACTCCACCTGCTCCAACTTTCTTGTCAGTAGCAATAGATGATACTGATAAACCTGTTGTCACGGAAACTGCATGGGCAAGTAAAATAATCAGAATGGTGCCCCATAAACCAGAATTCCCGACAACCTCACCCATTCTAAGGTACATGATCACACCAAGAATCGTCAAGATCGAAGGAGTAAAGACTCCTGCAAATGTTCCGAATTTCTTTTGTTGTGCCATTAAGTTCGCGCGTGTTTCTATATAAAGCTTTGGTTTACGTAAAAATAATCAGAAATGTTCGGCTTAAGAGAGAATCAGACCATATAAAGGTTTTTGTTTATTGCGATTATCACAAATATACAAAACTGACTTACGCAATTCAATTGTTTTCTGCGCTACATAGTTCTCATATTTGTATCGAACAAAGAAACAAACGCATTATGAAAAACTTAATTATACTTCCGATTTTACTTTTAATAGTAAACATTACTTTCTCTCAAAGTCTTAATGACAATGAAGGACAAAGAAACAATAAAGACATTATTGATGTTGAGTCAACGGCTCCAGTGCCAGAAGAAATTAGTAAAGACGAAATTGATTCGCCGGTAATCATCAACTCATTTAATAAGAAGTCTAATAAAAAGACAAGAACAATATTTTCATTCAAGCAAAAGACAAAACAGAAATACTCATCAAAAAGCATCTCTAAGAAGAGAACTAAAATGAGTAAGAAGAACAAAGTCAGAGTTGCGTTTATAGCCGGTGGCCTATTGGCCTCATTACTATTGGGAGTTTTACTTTATGCTTTAGGTATTATTGTAGTTCTGGGATTATTAGTGATCTATTTAGCAATATGGCCAGCATGGTAAATTTCATTTACGAACTTAAATAATGAAAGCATTTATATTAATATCCGCATTCTTCTTTTTTGTGAACCTCTCGACTGGTCAGGAAGAAGAAAGTATAAGAGATAATTCCCCTTTAACAGCTATCAATGTAGAGATTTCACCAGTTGAAATTGAGCAAATAGAAACTGGAATTGAGGAACAAGATGAAAAGCATATAGTTGAGACCGAAATTGATATCAAGCCACAGAGATTGGAGATTAAAGAATTAAGAAATCTCAAAAAAGAATACAAGCGAAAGAATTCTAAAATTCAAAAGAAGAATCCGAGAGCAAAAGAACTTTCGATATTGATATTGAAATGCATTTTGGCGGTGATCGCCTA
>JBLFXO010000133.1:0-9091 GCA_047609865.1 Arenicella sp. | reverse complement strand
TATCTCCCAAGAGGGATAGGAACGGCAGCTCTTTTTGGCATTGAGCGCATCCCGATAGCTATCGGGAGAAATGCCCAAAAAGACTACAGTGGATAGCCCGGTGCGAACCGTGAAACGGGCCGCACTTGGCAAAAAAAAAGGGGTAAAATAATATTACTGATTATGAGCTCTGAAAATCTATTTAACAAGCACAAAGGCTGCCCAATAATAAGGGGCATATTTCATTCTCATTTGTGCTTGTGCGCTATCAAATGCCTTGCGAATGTCTTGTAATGCTAATAACTGCCCGTAAAAAAGTGTCATAAACTCTGCTGTCTCTTTATCAGGTACCTGCCAAAGGCTCATGATTAAATATCTCACTCCGGCCATTTTAAAAGCTCGTTGCAAGCCGTATACGCCTTCACTTCCTCTAATATCTCCTAATCCCGTTTCACAAGCTGAAAGCACGACCAAATCTGTATTAGTCATGTTAAGGTTTGAAACTTCCTGCGCTGCTAAAACGCCATCTTCTCCTGTAGCGAATACATCTCTTTGCCAAGCATTATTTGCTGCAGCCAATGCAATTCCTGAACGCATTAAAGGGTTCTCGTTATTTACGAAGTTCCAAATTCCGTAATTAGATGCTCCTCCTCGAAAACTGAAGTCTTCCATGTCTAAATTCTTTTGCGTTTCTTGACGAACTAACTCTGGGTCGGGATAGAAAAATCCGTGGGACGCAAGGTGTAGAATACTACTCTGATTAGCGAGCTCTTTAAAATGTCCTTCTGAAGCCTCAAGGCCTGTATAGAAATTCACCTTCATTTTGTTGTCAACAATGTTACGAATAGAGTCTACTTCGCTTAAAGACCCTGGTAAATAAGTCCAAATCACGTGCTCTGAAGAATCAGTGTGGTATTTGACTCCACCAAACAGTGTGATTTCTGTATTCGTGTTGAATTCAATAGTCTCTTCAGTAAGTATCTCAGCAGTACTATTTAACTGTACTAGTTCTAATCGATCACGTAGCAATTTATCTTCTCCAATACTTATGGCGGAAAAAGCAATTTTATGCAAGAGGCCAATGGGAGAATAATATAATCTCTCAACGCCATTCAGCTCTTGAGTTAGAGGGTTCCATAGTAATTTAGCCAGTTCATTTTTGGATGTATTTGACCTGCCGTATACTTCTTGAACATGTAGGATGTTATTAGAATTAATTTTACCCAAAACCTTTTCTAAATCTTCTTCGGTGCAGAGGTTTACGAGTTTAGGTTGCTTTGAATCAGAGTTGATTAGGAGAGCAGCATAGATAATTTCAGAATCTGGATAGAGTATGTCTTTAGGATATCGAATGAACTCGATTGCTGCCTCAGTTTTATCTAAACTGAGCTTGACATCTTCCCAGTTTGCCTCTTTGCCGGCATAAAAATCATCAAAGGCAGAAGATTTAGTAACTAGCTCAGCCTCAATAATATTTGCAGTTTGTTCAAGACTATCCGTACTTAAGCCTCTGGCGTAGCCATCTGCGATATTAACCTTGAATGCAATCCACTCTTCATATTGTATCATTAATTTATCATCACCACTTTCAAGAATGGCTTGCCGCATTGCCGTAGAAGATTTCAGAAGTAATCCTTTCAACATGAGCGTATTGTCATAAAGCGTTTTGGTAATTGCAGGATTACTCTCATATGTCAAATACCCATAGGCGTAGAGGTTATCGTACTCCTCTACCATTGTTTTAAAATAAAGTGCTTTGTCTTGTTCAGAGAGGATGGCAAAATTTGCCTTGATATCTACGATTCTCATTTGTACTAATTCTTGCAAATATGGCTCGGCTTTTTCGGGTTCTCCCTTCCATATGCATCCTTTGAGCAAGTGAGTCAATGATTGGCGTCTGTCTATCTGAGAACCTACCTCGGTACTTATTGCTAAGGCCTTTTCTATTTTCTCAAATCCTTCTTCATATTCATCCTTGAGCAAATGAATGAAGCCTAAGGAATTCAAAGAACCAGCAATACTTCTTTGGTCGCCTGTTTCTTCAGAAATTTGTAGGGCATAGTTCTGATATTCAATGGCTGTGATCGTGTCACCATTCAGTAAAGAACTGGCTGCAATGTTGGTAAGGGAAATACACATTCCTTGCTTGTCTTTTAGAATATCTTTGATTCGATAACTTTCTAAGTGATACTCAAGGGCCTTATCATTATGGCCAAGCTTCGTTTCAAGGTTGCCTAGGTTACTGTATTCATTTGATAAACCTGACCACCATTGTACATGGGTGTGAAACCCAATGGCTTTCTCAAAATCAGCAATAGCCTTATTGTAATCACCATGCATCATGTGAATGATACCAATGGCATTATATGAAGCACCTAAACCCAAAGTATCCTGGAGTTCTTCTCTCATTTTTAGAGCTTCAACATGGAACTCTAAGGCTTTTGCCATTTCACCTTTTGTACTGTATACTGATCCTATATTGTCAATTGAACTTGCAACACCAGCTGTACTTCCGGTGGCTTTATATAAATCGCGACTTCTTTTAAAATCGGCAATTGAGAGGTCATATTCGGTTTTGTAATAATGCTCCCAAGCTTCGTAATAAACTGTGCCTGCCTTAAACGTCTTGTAAATTGTTCGCAAAGAATCTGATAAATCTCCACTTAGCTTTTCATCAGCCATCTGAGCAACTACTTTGTTGTACCTAGTCCAAATATTTATATCAAAGCAATTTCTCACAATTTCGTTGATGACACTGATTTTGTACATTTCATCATCTGAATCATGATAATATTGAATATAGGAATTCAATAAAAACTGATTTTCTGGTGAGATTTTTTCGTAATCTAAAGAATCAACTAGATAAACGTTCTTGTCCAAAATGTCTTGACTATATCCTGTAAAAGAGATAAAGATGAAGAGGGATAAAAGGATGCGGCGCATAATCAAATGTAATGATTTGCTAGGATTTCTTCGATTTCGGCGAGAGCAGGTGGCAAAAGAAGGGTAGAAATAAAACTTATAGCTATTCTTTGATTAATTTTGAAGAATAAACTTGATCGTCTGACAACAACTTGAGTATGTAAATTCCACTTTCTATTTTAGTCAGGTCTAAATTGATTACGCTCTCAGCCTTGAGTTTTCTTTGTTGAATTAGTTGGCCATTTATATTGAATAATTGGAGCTCTTTGAATTCATTATTCGTTGGTAATTCAATGGTTAATTTTTCGGATGCAGGAATTGGATAAATAAAAGGCTCGCTCGATCTCTCTAACCCTGAAATACCAATAGTTTCAGAGCACAGTGTGGCACCGAAGCTGACCAGGGTGCTTCGCCTAGGTTGTGACGCTAAGGTGGCGTGCATTCTTGCTTTTTGATCTTCAGTAAAAATGTTTTTGCAGATATCATTTGTATAATCCATATAGTTGTTATACATCACGCCATCACCGCCACTTGTGCATGCATCAGTATAAACACCGGTAGGACAATGTGGGACGAAAATTTCTTCTTGAGGTGTGTCATCACAGAAGTCAGTTGCGCTGCAGCTAAATGAATCTCCCCAAGTGTGATAACAGCCCAGGAAATGTCCTACCTCATGACTCAAAGTTCGTCCTAAACCATAATAATCAGTTGTTAATCCAAAATTCACATGGTTTACTACTATACCATCATGGCTTGCAAGGCCTGTGTTTGGGAATGTCGCATAGCCTAATAAGTCGCTAAGTTCTGTTACCCAAATGTTCATGACTTCGTCCGGATTCCAAAAGGTTACGGTTTTTATACTGTCATCAAAATAGGAGCCGACATAACCTGTTGTCGTATTAGGGAGCCCTAAAGAGGTAACATCAATTCTGTCTACGCCTAACTCTGGTAGTGATTGACCAGCATTTGGATGATCAGATGGGTAAGCATTGATAAGACAAAAATTGATCTCACAATCTGCAGCTACTCCTAAAAAATAGGATGGAGTGTTGATGGTGTCGGCATTGATTCTGCGAAAGTCATCATTTAACAACACCAATTGCTCCTGAATTTGAGAATAGGATATATTTCTTCCTACACCAACTGTTTCATCTGAATTGTGAATCACATGAACAACTGTTGGAATCACAAAGATTTCTCTATCATCTCTGCTTTGTAGGTAGTAATTATCTAGAAAAGGGGTCAGCGAATTTTCGAAACTGGCAACTGCTTTTTTGTCATCTTGAAAATTAAAGCCGCATTGATTTTCAGTAAAGTAAGGCTCACTCTTTTGTGCAAATGAGCTTTGTGCGCAAATGAACAGGAGAAGATTAAAAAGTATTTTGCTAGAAAAGTTCATCTTTAGAGATCTTATTGAATGATTATTTTTTGTGACATAGAAGTCGTTTCTGAAACGACTTGCACCATATAAATGCCATGATCTAGTTCTGACACATTTAACATTATTGAAGTGTTATTTAAAGCCTGTTTTGTCAATACCAATTGCCCTTGAGTGTTAATTAAATTGATAGTTTTTACATCTTCAAAATCCTTTAAATTGATGGTGATATTATTGTTTGTAGGATTTGGGTAAACTTGAAAAATTTCTTTTTCTTCTTTGTCTATACCCAGACTGCAATTGGTAAATGTGTAGACTGAACTTGAATCAGGCTCTGTTTCTAAAGCAGCAAGAGGATCACCAGATACTAGCGAGGGCGAAGTAGGAGAACCTGATAGCTTAGAATAACTCATAGGGCTGTACTGACCATATCCCATGGCAGCACAAGTGCTATTATTGAAATATAAATCACTTTCTGCGAGATCAATTGATTGACCACCAATTCTAATTTCAAATTCATTACAACTTTCGTAGAGCCATAACTGAAAAGTTATATGATCATCATTGTCTGTATCATTTTCAAATCCCTTTTTCACGAATTCACATTTAAAGATTTGATTGCCAGTTGTACCGGACGTCTCATAATAGATAGGAGATTCGGTAGGCATATCATTAAAATCTTTTAGAAAGCAATCAAAAATGGAGATGTAATATTCTTGAGTTGTACCACTGCTAAAAGAGACATATCCTGATTCAGCAATTCGAAGTGAATCATATACAGTTCCTGAAAATTCATATGAAAAGCCAATTGGTATAGCCTTATATACTTCAGACCCTACGCCATCTAGAGTAGGATTGCTTTCGTCTAATAAATTTGCTCCTACCAAAGGTTGATAAGTTAGACTGCTATACTCAGCAGTATATGATTGTGAGAAACTTAAACTTCCTGTAAAAAGGAGTCCGAGAAAAATAGGTAGTGTTGACAATGATTTCATGCTGTTTGTTTAGGTTCGATACGCCGAATTTAGGACATAACTTTTCCTTAATCATTCAAATTAAATTCATAGTTGAAAATAATATACACGTCTAGAATGTTTTCTAAGAAATTATTTTTCTTTTTAAGCGGAAAACCTCGGCTTTTTTATAGCTGCGGTTTCTTATTAATTAAAAGCTTTCAGTTTTGGTTCCCAGCTCATTATAGAATATCTATGATCCACTGCGTTCATCATTAATGAGGTTTCACTCTCTTAATAAAGTACCAGCTTCATTGAAATATTTACATTTTCCATTTGGTTTTCCATTAGAATAGAACTCTTCTGACAATTTGTGTCCGTTTTCGCAGTAATATAAGTGTACGCTATCTTTTTTACCATTAACGAAGTCGCCTTCTGATTTAACATTACCATTTGGATAATACCAAGTGCAGTATCCTTTTAAGGCGCCATCATCAAAATTAACTTTATACTGCCGTTTTTCCGTTCTCGTACTTCCTTTCCCAATAACCATTTTTGTGTCCGTCAGTGAATTTTCCTCAGCAAGGAAAACTCCCATCAGGATATATTCTATCCCATTCTCCCTGCAACATTCCAAATTCATCAATTTTATTAATGGTGTCGATACCAATCATTCGAAATGCTTGAGTATGAGCCATCTTGTCATAATCTTTGATGCCGAGCGTAGAATTGGTCTCAATCAACGCACGCTCGATATAAATATTAAAAGGAGCCATTGCTCTTGCATTGTCTAATATGGCTTTGCTTTTTGGTAAAACAGTACGATTAAATCAATCTTTTCTTGAGTAATCTCTCTTTTCGATTGTTTCATTTCAGAAGTTATGATGCCATATTTAGAATGTTCCCTATAAAATGCACCTAAATTGCAAGTTCGTTGTCAAGGAGTTTGGATTTTTCTCCTATTGTGAAATCAGTTCTTTTTCGGTTTCCAAGATATTTGAATTGGTGTTTTGGAAATATCTGTGGTTTTGAGCTATAAGATAGAAGGGGGTTAAAACAAGAAAGAGCAGTGTGAGTTTCATCTTTTGAGGTTCGTTTACTGTTGCAACTGCAGTTGAGGTTTAAGTAAAATTAGGTATTTTTGGATATTGCTCTAAGTAGCTATTGTTAACCATTAAGGTTTGCTAATGTGCGAATGCATCATACTTTTAATTTCTGATGGATTTCGAGCCATCATTCCCATCAATTTTCTACCTTTGCAATCCTCTAAATAGAGATTACACGATTGAAATACCCTTGGCTGTATCGCCAAATAAAAATATAAATATGTCAGATCACAAAATCATTTATACGAAGACGGACGAAGCACCAGCTTTAGCAACCTATTCATTTCTACCAATTGTAAAGGCCTTTACAGGGCCTTCTGGAGTTGAAATTGAAACGAAAGATATTTCCTTAGCAGCTAGAATTTTAGCGCTTTTTCCTGAGAGTTTATCTGATGATCAACAAGTGCCTGACGCTTTAGCTGAATTAGGTGAATTGGTGAAAACGCCAGAGGCTAACATCATTAAATTACCAAACATATCGGCTTCAATTCCGCAATTAAAAGCGGCCATTGATGAGCTTCAAGCTAAAGGATTTGCAATCCCTTCTTACCCTGAAGATCCTCAAGACGACAAAGAAATGGAAATTAAAAACCGTTACCAAAAGGTAAAAGGTTCTGCCGTTAATCCTGTTCTTAGAGAAGGTAATTCTGATCGTAGAGCACCAAAAGCAGTTAAAGGTTACGCGAAAAACAATCCGCATTCAATGGGAGCATGGTCTTCTGATTCTAAAACGCACGTTTCTACAATGGAAGCTGGTGATTTCAGAAACTCAGAACAGTCTATGACTATGGGGTCGGCTACAAAGTTGAATATTGAGTTTCACGGAAATGACGGTTCTTCAAGAACCTTAAAGTCTTTAGAAGTTCAAGACGGTGAAATTATTGATGCTACAGTAATGAGCAAAAGTGCTTTGGTTACCTTTTTAACTGAGCAAGTTGCAGATGCTAAAGCAAAAGGAGTTTTATTCTCTGTGCATATGAAAGCAACAATGATGAAGATTTCAGATCCTATCATTTTCGGTCATATCGTAAGAGTTTACTTTAAAGACTTATTTTCAAAACATGCACATACTTTTAGAGATATTGGTGTAAACGTAAATAACGGTTTTGGAGATTTATTAGATAAAATCAATGAATTACCTGCTGATAAAAAAGCAGAAATTGAAGCTGATATTGATGCCGCTTACGAAAACGGACCAGATATCGCAATGGTAGATTCTGATAAAGGAATCACTAACTTGAATGTACCTTCTGATGTAATTATTGATGCATCAATTCCGGCAATGATCAGAACTTCTGGTCAAATGTGGAATAAAGATGGTAAGCTTCAAGACACGAAAGTTATCATACCAGATTCTTCTTACGCGAAGCTTTACCAAGTGGTGATTGATTTCTGTAAAGAGAACGGAGCATTTGACCCTACAACAATGGGAACTGTTCCTAATATTGGGTTGATGGCTCAAAAAGCTGAAGAGTACGGTTCTCATGACAAGACATTTGAAATGGATGCTCCCGGAACTGTAAAAGTGAAGAACGGAATTGATTTAGTAATGAAGTTCACGGTTGAGGAAGGAGATATTTGGAGAATGTGTCAAGCAAAAGACGCTCCGATTCAGGACTGGGTAAAATTAGCGGTGTCAAGAGCGAAAGCGACAGGATGGCCTACAATTTTCTGGTTAGATGAAGACAGAGCTCATGATGCTGAGGTGATCAAAAAGATTAATAGATACTTGCCAACTCACAATACTGAAGGATTAGACATTAGAATTATGTCCCAAGTTGACGCTTGTAAATTCACTTTAGATAGAATCAAAAAAGGAGAAAATACAAACGGAGTTACAGGTAACGTAATGAGAGATTACTTAACAGATTTATTCCCTATTTTAGAATTAGGAACATCTGCTAAGATGTTATCTATCGTTCCTTTAATGAATGGCGGTGGATTATTTGAAACGGGAGCTGGTGGATCTGCTCCAAAACATGTTCAACAATTTACTGAAGAAGGTCACTTAAGATGGGATTCACTTGGTGAATTCTTGGCATTGGCTGTTTCTTTAGATCACTTAGGTGAACAAACAAACAATAAGAAAGCTCAAATTTTAGGTGAGTGTTTAGATGATGCGACCGAGAAATTCTTACTGAACAATAAGTCTCCTTCACGAAAAGTGAAAGAGTTAGACAACAGAGGATCTCATTTTTACCTTTCAATGTATTGGGCTGAGGCTTTGGCGAACCAATCTCAAGATGCTGATTTAGCTGCTCAATTTAAAGGAGTTTTTGAAACACTTTCTTCAAACGAAGCTAAAATCACTCAAGAGCTAATTGCTGCACAAGGTTCTGCACTTGAATTGGGTGGATACTATGAACCAACAGATGCTTTAGCAGATGCTCAAATGAGACCATCAGCAACGTTTAATGAAATTTTAAGTAGTATAGCGCAAATGGCTTAGGTAAAAATCGAACGAGAAGACAAATGACGTTTTCCGTCATTCGTTTTTCGAAGCGAATTGAAAAAAATTAATAAAGGAGTTCTTGATTTTTCAAGGCTCCTTTTTTTTGGTTCGATTTAAAGGGTCCTGACCCGATAGAGCTATCGGGACTCTAAGGGCATGGTTCAATCTGTGACATTAAGCTTAGGTCAAGAAAGGTGACTTCTCCCGATAGCTCCTAACATCCGCATGTCATTAAACAAAAAAGCCGTAAAACCTTATCAGATAAAGTTCTACAGCAATGTATTATTCACTAAATTTAGTG
>JBLFXO010000132.1:0-9107 GCA_047609865.1 Arenicella sp. | reverse complement strand
TTTACTCTAGAAGGTATAGGTCTGAAGAAGTCGTGACATTATCTTATATCAATTATAATTCTACTATCAAATCTCCTCGTGCTCATGCTGATGCTTCCTTTTTTTACGACAATGGTCAAAAGAAATTTTCATATACTATCATTGATGAAGAATTTGTTCCTGATACACTTTTTTATAAGAATGGTAATCCGAAATTTGTAATGCTCAAGGATGAAAGAACAAAAGAATTCGTTTCTGAATTTTTTGATGTTGATGGCGTTAAAATGAACCAAGAACGCAATGATTTTGAGGGAAAACGTATTGTAGGAGAGTCATACATGATGTTCAAAGGTCTTAAGTTAGAAGGTGGAAAATCTCATAATATTTTTAAATATGAACACACCCCTTCATATGAGGAAATAGCGGATTCGGAGGATACTTTAGTATACACTTATATTGAGTTCGAGAATGCTAATCTAACACATCAAATCTATTATTTGCCTCACCAAAAGGTAAGAGTAGAGAAGAGGGATATGGATTGGGAGTCACCTTATTATAATTACATCACTACTGAAAAAAGGCAATATTTTAATGAGGATTATACGGAGTGCAGAACTGAGATAGTTACTACTGTTGGTAGCAAGTTTAAAATATTTCAAGAGTATGATGCTGTTTATTCTATGAGCTTTTATGATGCTGAAGAAGACGGTGAAAAGCTGGATGGAATGATCAATAAAAGAAGTCCGATAAGAAATGTTAGACAGGGGACGACCAATTATTTTTCATATTATGTTTCTGCGAATACAGATAATACTCGCATTGCTGAGGTGAAGATTTCAAATTTGAAAACGGAGTATGCTTATAAAAACAAACCCTTTGAAGGAAAGCTCAAGGTGGACTTTGATGGTGGAGGTCGTGGATTAAAGATTAACAAGAGAAAAATCCTCATATCAAGCTATAGTTCTAGTGGATTCTTGGATTATGATAATATGGTTTTAAGAGATGGTTTCAACGCGTCTTATCATCATAATGACCTCTTATTGATGCCCAACTTATATTCAGAAATCCCTTCTTTTAATGGTTCTCCTTTTAAAGAAATCAAAAAAGTAAAGGGACAATTTGAGAACGGTAAATTCGAAGGTGATTTCGCATACAGAAACTACAGAAACAAGAAAATTATTGAGACAACTTACGAGCAAAACAAATTAACTGGTCAATTGACTTATTACCGATTCAGAAAAAGAGAAAAGCGAACATGGAATTCGAATTATGTCCAAAAGAGAGAATATCATAAAATTCAAGTAGTCAATTTTGAAGATAATCAAATGAAGGATGCCTTGCTTTTAAACCTCAGAGAAGACACATTAGCCTACATGACTTATGAAAACGGCTTAGCGACAAAAGGAGTTTTTTATAATAAGTTTAGAAATATGATCGTTTCTGATGATGCTGATAAAGAGACATTTCTTCTAGAGAAGGGCATTCCTCAATCGCTGCATATAGAGTTTAAAAAAGGCCATGAGTACACTTATTTGTTTCAAGACGGTCTCTTGCATGGCAAGCATGAGTTCAGGTTGGATTCAGGTTCATACAATCACGGAGTATTCACGGGAGTATTCAAACAAAACAAAGGTCATGGCATCATTCACAAAGAATTCGTGCAGGATGGATTGGTATTAAAAGAGCTCGTCTTAAATTCTGATGATGTTTTACTTTCTCAAATAGTTTATGACACTAATGAAGTAAAATTGAACGGAAGCGTTTACAACACTTACCAAATTAGTCCGCATGTTACTTTTGTTCAAGCCCAAGAAAATATAACAGGGAGTAAAATAGCTGCTGAAGGCGAATTCACTAGTTATTACGTGAATGGTGAAGTTCACGCCGAAGGAATTCTAACTGAAAACATTATGCAGCCTAGAGGCGGTCAGTGGAAATATTACAATCCTGATGGCGAATTAATGAGTAAGGTAAGTTATCAGAGATCATTTGAGTTTTTCAACAATATTGAAGATCTCACTACTTTTGGGGAGATTGAGATATACAATGAGAACAAACTGGTTTCTAAGGGGGCTGTAATTGACCTTATTGAAAAATATAATTGTTCAGACGCCGATAGCTATGAGGTCAGACAGCTTGCTATTCTTGAGGACTACGTGGGCGGTGAGGTCATAAAATATCCAAGCAGATATCACAAAACATATTACGATATGGGTGTATTGCAAGCCGAAGGAGAATTAGTAAAAGGAGTTCCTTCAGGAATCTGGAAGTTCTATGATAGACAGGGCGGATTGAGGTCTGTAGGTAATTACATGAGTGGGAAGAAAGAAGGTAGATGGTTAGAGGGAGATCTAACAGGTTTAGGATTTATTGGAGACTTCTGCATTTCACCAGGTAGTTATGAAATCAGAAAAGAATTCTTAGAAACTAACATTGAGCTTAACATCCAGATGTTTGAGGAAGGTGAAATGAAGAGTCACCGCTTATTCAAAGCCAAAGTTGATAAGTAGAACTCAATCAAATTTCTTTGCTTATTTTTGAACTAATGTCTGACAAAAAGCAAATCATTGTTACGGGGGGTTCCGGTTATATCGGCTCACATACTGTTTTAGAACTATTGGAAGGTGGCTATGAACCTATTATTTTTGATGATTTTAGAAATTCACAAAGTTGGATTCTTGACAGATTAGAGGAGATTAGTGGTCAGAAGATCCAAGCTTTTAATTTAGATTGCAATGATTACTCAGCAATGTCTGGGGTGGTAAAAACTCTGCCGAATGTAGCCGGGATAATTCACTTTGCAGCTGATAAGGCCGTTGGTGAGTCTGTTCAAAATCCGATTAAATATTTTAGTAATAATATCGGATCATTGAGTCAAGTATTAAGGCTTGCGAATGACTTTAAAATTGAGCATTTCGTCTTCTCTTCTTCTTGTACAGTTTATGGCGAGCCTGATAATCCAGTAGTTACAGAAAGCACCCCAATTCAAAAGGCCGAAAGTCCTTATGGGTCAACGAAAATTATTTGTGAGGAGCTCATTCAATTCGCGTATCAATCAGGTCAAGATTTGAAAGCTACTTTATTGCGTTATTTTAACCCAATTGGAGCTCATTTAAGTGCGAAAATTGGCGAATTACCTCAAGGAATTCCGAATAATTTGGTTCCTTACATAACTCAGACAGCTAATGGGATTAGAGAGAAGATAACTATCTTCGGTAACGATTATGACACGGTTGACGGAACGAATGTTAGAGATTACATTCATGTAGTTGACTTAGCCAAGGCGCATGTTAAAGCTTTAGACCGTTCATTTACGCAAGATTCATCTTTCTGCGAAGCTTATAATTTGGGAACAGGAAAAGGGTCTTCAGTATTAGAAATTATCCATACTTTTGAAGAAGTCAATGATTTGAAATTAAACTATGAAATCGGACCTAGAAGGGCTGGTGATGTTGTTCAAATTTGGGCAGATCCGTCAAAAGCAAATAAAGAGCTTAATTGGCACTGCGAATACACTATCAAAGACGCTTTAAAACATTCATGGCAATGGGAGCAAAATATCAACTAAATACGGTGAAAAGCATTTGCTTGTCAGTGATGATGTTGCTAGCATTCAATATGTTTGCTCAAAAAGACGATTACGACAAAAAAGAGCGTTGGAAAGTTTTTGAAAACAGAAAACCGGGTATCATGAGATTGTATACTGGTTTAACTGCCCCACCACCTGATAAACCTGATAAGTTTGATAGATTAAACACTGATTTTTTCTGGAATTCTTGGATCGGAGATCAAAACGGAGTGAAAACTAAGTTTTATGCGATTGGTCATGGTGTCAATATGATGTTTGACATGCCTTTTGATAAAAAGGGGAGAGTTGGTCTTGGAATTGGATTAGGATACTCTCACTTTAATGTTCGTTCAGACGGAGAAATGAATTACGTTCCCGTTACAGGTACAAATGACTTTCACACTATACTGGCACCATATGTGGGGCCAAAGAGATGGATAAATAGAACAGTGTTCAACTTTTTTGAGGTACCATTTGAATTAAGATTCAGGTCAGCCAGGGAAAGAGGAAAGATTAAATTCTATCCAGGTTTCAAGGTAGGGTACATGTTCGAATATTTCTCTAAGTGGAGAATAGAGGGAGATGAATATAAAGAATTCAATTTCCCTGACGTTCAAAGATTACACTATGGCCCAACCGTAAGATTAGGTATCGACAATGTTATGTTGTTTGGGTATTACGACATGACCACTCTTTTTGGTGATAGCGGTTCAAGTAAACTTCAATTGTTCTCACTAGGAGTCAGCTTTGGTTGGTTTTAGATTGGGCGTTCGTTCCTCACTTTAGTATCAGGTATCAGGTATCAAGTATCAAGTATCAAGTATCAAGAGTCAGGACTTTTTCAAGGAGCACTAAATTCTGAGTCTTACACTGAGTTTATGTAGTTGACCAATAATCCTGATCGGATTCAATAGACTAGCCTTGGACAATCTCAGTCTGACTACTTTTCTCTTAAACTCATCACTAATAACCCATCCCTAATAACTCATAACTAATAACTCATCCCTCATCACTAATAACTAATAACCCATCCCTAATAACTCATCACAAAGTTGCGAAGCAACACGCTCCTCCTTTTAGGAGGGGTGCCGCGCAGCGAATAGCCAGCGGGGGGAGGTCCCTTCCAAAATCTACCCCACATTATTCGGTAATATCAAGCTCAATATTACATAAGTGATCCCGACCCCTACAAATAAAGCCCAAGCGACTAACTCTGCTTTGTTTAATTTCTTAATTGATTGAGTTATTTGATTTTCGTTACGCATCATTTCATTATTTAAAACTGTATTTTCCATGACATTTGTTTTTTTGTTTACTCAAATGTATGGTGATAATCACCGAATGTAGAATTGAATTGCACCAGTCTAAAAATGAATATGCGGAAAACGCCAATAGAATTCTCGTCATTTTTTCTTATTTTAAAGTAAAATCTTGTGTTATGGATATCAATGGATTCAAGAGGGCCGTCTCAAAGTCAGTAGTTAAGAATGTTATTGTAGGTATAGGAATCTTCCTTTTTGGAGTTTTTATAGCTTGGCTGGTCATTCCAGGTACAGATTCAGAAATGAAGGACATGACAATCGCAGGATTTATTGTGATTTGGGCTTTAGCCGGATGTTGTCTCTTCTTTGGATTCCTCATCACATTGCAGCATATACGGAATCATATAAAAATGAAAAAGGGAAATCATCCTATTGTTATCGCCCTAGAAACTGGTAACAATGATCATTTGGTTTGGATATATGAACATGTAACATCTGTTCAAGGAGGAGGTTCTGATCACCAAATATGGACCTATGACAAGAACGGTGCTAAGTTTGTGATGAGCCTTAAAGCGAAGAGAATTAATAAGGTTATAAAATATCTCCAAGAGCAATTCCCTGAAGCTGTCTTTGGCTATACTGAAGAAATCAGAATAAGCATGAGCGAGAAATTAGGGGAAAAGCTCTAAAAGGATTAGTCTCCCTGTAATGAGTCAGAGAATCGCGCTCAATAATAACTGAGATTGAACGAATAAAAAGTCTATCCGTTACTTTCAGCCTTATTTGAGTTTTAAGGATATAAAGTCCTTAAATTAGTATTGTGAAAACATTGTTAGATATATTTTTTGCAACCATTCTGTTCGTTTTGCTTTTACCATTGTTGGTGATTGTGGCCTTACTGATCTTTTTCGCAGATTTGAGATCTCCGATTTTTACGCAGCGGCGTTTAGGTCTTCAAAAGCTTCCCTTTAAAATTATTAAGTTCAGAACCATGCTCAATGGAGAGATTACCTTCTTCGGAAGGGTACTGAGAAAAACAGGAATTGACGAGCTCCCGCAATTAATTAATATCATTTTTATGGATATGAGCTTTGTAGGTCCGCGGCCTCTTACTATTGATGATGTGGTTAGATTGGGCTGGGATACCTCATATTATGATAAAAGGTGGAGCTTCAAGCCTGGAATCGTTGGCCTTGCTCAGCTAGCGCCGATCTGCCACAGAAAAATGTCTTGGTTCTTAGATTTACATTACATCAAACATCAAACACTATATTTGGATGCTCAAGTAATCATGTCTTCAGCCTTAATTCCAATCTTAGGCAAAGACAAAGTGAAAAAATGGATGCATAAAAGATGAATGTATTAGTTAACGGAATAGGGAACATTGGCAGCACATTAATCAACTTGTTGCTGAAATATAGCGGCGAACTAGGCATAGATGAAATTCATGCTTGCAAAAGAACAATTGCTGCTTGGAACAAAGCTGAGCTAGATATATTAACTGCCAAAGGAATTAAAATATGCACCTCTGGAGATTCAAAAGATTATCCTCAATTAGGGAATATCCTACCACAAATCAACTACATTTTTGAAGCTACAACTAATGGAGTAGGAGTAACGCAAAAAGAGCGTTATGATAGGCTTCCCAACTTAATCGGAAGCTGTGCTCAAGGGTCTGAAAAGGATTACGGCGTTTCATTTATGTCAGGGGTGAATAATGAAATCATCCGCTCTCAAAAGTTTGTGCATGTTGTTTCTTGTAACACACATGGTTCTGCCGCTCTTATAAGACTGTTTGCAGGTGATCAATTAGAGAACCTAGAGAAAGCTGACATGGTAGTTGTGAGACGCTCTGAGGATATCGGAAATCATGAAAGATTAGTAAGCGCTAATGTAGTTGCAAGACATTTAGATGCAGAGGCTGGAACTCATCATTCAATAGATGTTAGAGATATGTTCAAGACGATTGACTTAGAATGTAATTTGACATCTTCTGATATTACGACACCAAGCCAATTGATGCATTCAGTTCGGTTCAATATCGATCTAAAAAATCCGCTAGAAAAGGATGTGGATGAATTAATAGCAAATCAGCCGTTAATCTCGAAAACCAATAAGTTTGATTCTAATGTAGTCTTTGAATTAGGAAGAAGATATGGAGTTAATGGTAGGCTATATTCTCACGCTATCGTCATTTCAGGAAATCTCTTAGTATCTGAGAAATCAATAAAAGGTTGGGCATTCATACCACAAGAAGGCAATTCAATACTTTCAACGCTGCATGCGTTCCTCTTGCAAACAAATCATCCAAATGAAACAGATGTCTTCAACTCTTTGGTTGCCGACTTGTGTCAGAATGAATGGTAATTAATCTTCGAGAGTAATTCTAGAAGAAAATGTCTTTTCAGAGTTAATCACTCTTAACATATAATTCTGCGCCGGAAGATCTCCCAATTGGAGTTGTATAGAATTAAATCCATGTAGGGTTTCAAGGGATTCACTTAGAACCTTTTGTCCTTGATAATTATACACTTCGATTAATGTAATTAATTCGGGCTGAACTTGCGTGAACTCGACATTGATAGCTTCTTGCGCTGGATTTGGGTAAACATTGAAATAGTCTGATTCAGGATTGCCTTTCAAATACTTAACCGCTAAAACCGATTTTACACCCTCATCACTGACTTCACTCAATCTATAATAGACATTTCCTCTCGGAGCCTGTAGGTCTGAGAATTGATAAGTATGCGCCTGATAATGATCGCCGATACTTATAACTGTCCCAATTTCTTCATAAAAATCTCCATTATTTGATCGTTCAATAGTAAAATGTCTATTTGCAATTTCAGTTAGTGTCAACCAGCTTAAACTGATATGTCCATCATTTCTGATAGCGCTGAAGCCCATAAATTGAATTGGCAATATGGTACAACCTCCAGTAATATTTGTTAGTGTGATTTGGTAATCACACACATCTCCGGCAAATCCGTCTATTCCCAGATAGGCGCACTCAGCTGAATCAACTGTAATAATGGCTGAGGTCCAAGTGTCTCCTGGGTTTATTGGACTTTGAGAATCTTCTAAGACCAATGCAGCCTGTGTCCCACTAAATACGGCAGCTTGAATTCCATCATTGGGAGCAGTCACATTACAATTTGAAACACCATCAACAGTAATTTGCCAAGAGCCTGAAGTCAAAGAGCAGAAGGTGTTCCAAGCAAAATTGTTGATCACAAATCCTACATCATTCCCAGCAGTAGAATCTAAATCAGCAAAAGAGGCACCGGTTCCGCTGTTCCAATAACCACCATCAGTTGTTTCAGTGAAAATAGTACCACATTCATCAATTAAAGTTGCATTCGTACTCAAACCATTACTCGCTGGTTCGTCTATACCAATGCAAAACTCTAAATCGGAAGGATTGTTAGGTGCATTTGGGTTTGTCGCATCAATTTGAATCAAATAGGTTCCTCCAACAGTTAATCCGGTAACTAAGATATGATGACCTGGATCTCCAACTTGCTGTTCTTCATAAACTTGTGTTGCACAAGCTGGTTGGCAAGCTGCTCCCGGACCGTAAATTGCTAGCATTTCACCATCCAGAACGGTTTCAATATAACTAAGTACCAGAGAATCATTGTTTGCAGTGAAACTGTACCAAACAGTTGAATTTCCATTCCCAGCCCAATTCGTAAGGCATTCGCCACCTTCAGCAGTGGCGTCCGTTGCAGTTTGTCCGCAAGTTAATCCTGCATTAATTGTTAACGCTATGGCATCAGCGCAATCATCATTTGCGGGCTGAGCTATAAGTATAGAAGCACTTAAAAGGGATAATATGGTAAATAATTTTTTCACTAGTTCTCTTTGATGAGAATACCTTCTTCCCTCTTGTAAATGAGAACTTTATAATTCTGAATATCAACAATGAGATCAACGTTAATTGATCTTGCTGCTTCTATTTCACAAAGCATTTGGCAATTATAATAGTAATCGGGGTTGACAGCGCTTGATTCTGTTTGTTTGGCGAATCCTAGGATTTGAAATGAAGACGTGTCTGCATATTGAAAGCACACGGTGCTATCGCAATTAGTTTGCGCATGCACAAAAAAGGCCGATATAGCCATCATCACAATTAGAATCCCTCTCTTCATTACTCAGTAGTTAACTAAAGAAAGATGAGTGAAAACAGGAATGGTTGGAAGGAAACTGTTAATAATTTAAGCAAATCCCTTTTTCTCTTTAATCAATTCATAAGCATCCGAGATAATTTGGAATTTCTCTTTAGCTGCAACTTGCAT
>JBLFXO010000131.1:0-9118 GCA_047609865.1 Arenicella sp. | reverse complement strand
AATGGTGGCGCAGGGTATGAAATTGGCCTTCCTGGCAGATTTACCTTGGATGCTCAGTTTGGATTGCTATTTGCCAGAGATAAAGTGTCTGTAGATGCAAGTTATTTTGATGGATTAAATCAATGGGAAACTGTCCAAGTCAGAGGTCACAGCCTCGACAACTCATTTTTAGAAAGTAAACAAAGAACGATATTCTTTGACTTGAATCTAAGCATCAGCTTTGCATTATAATATTTAACCCTCAAAATAGAACAATGAAAAACTTATTAATAGTCTTCATCCTCTTGATCCCATTCGCAGGATTTACTCAATCAGATTTATCAGAAAACGTAAAATGGTCACAGCTATTTGAAACAGGTAAAAAGGTGGTGGCGCCAACTGTAATTGGAGAAGACGGAGAGAATATTTATCTCATCCGATATATAAAGAAAAAGAAGTACATAGAAAAGTATAGTCTTAACTCATTGAAATTGAAGAAATCACTACTCCTAGAGTTAGAGTACAATGACAAAGATCTGACATTGATTGATCAATTCATGTTTGATGAGAAGCCAACCCTCTACACAAACTTCTATAATAAGAAAACGAAGAAATCTTACTTCTTTATTCAAACTATCAATCCAAAAACCTTGATTTTATCAAAGCCAAAAAAGGTGGCTGAAAGAGAAATCGCATCATCAAAAGGATTAATGAGTGGATTTGGAAATTCATTTAGAGCTAGATATGGGGCCAAAATGAAAAGATCAGAAAATGGTGAATTAGGAATATTCTGGACAGGTAAACATGAGTTAGCAGCTCCTCCTAAAAAGAATGACCCACCTTTAAAAACCAATGAATTTATTGGCGCAACTTATGATGGGGATCTTAAGTTACTTTCTGAGTTTGAAGTAAAACTTCCTTATCAGTACTTCGCTACTACAAAAAGTATCTTATCTAATGACGGAATTTATTACATGCTTGGTTATGAATTCGAGTATGAAGAAGAGAAAAAATTATTGCGAACGAAAACAGTAATCCAATCTGGTGCTATGCATGTTATTATTGTTGACACAGAGAGCGGTGAAGTCGAAACTGTTGATATCAACACAGAGGAGATGGAGATTGAGATGATGACTTTTGAGCTATTGAAAAATGGCGGTTTTCAAGTTGCGGGATTGACTACAGAAGAAACAAGAGGTGTTTCTGGGGCTTTCGCAATCACATTTGATGCTGGATTTGAAGAAACAAGTAATTCAGTTCACCGTTTTGAGGATGACTTCATTCAAACTACTTGGTCAGATAAATCGAAAAAGAAATTAGAAAAGAAAAATAAAAAGAAAGACAAAAAAGGGAAAGAGAAGTCACTTCCTGTTTTCTTCAACTATTATATTGATCATCTGATTGAAAAAGAAGATGGAACCACGACCATGCTTGCCGAGCAATATTACGTGAGAGTTGTTACGCGCACCTACACTGATTCTCAAGGCAACACAAGAACGACCACAACTTATTACTATTACTACAATGACATTATCGCGGTCAACTTTGATGCGAAAGGAAACTTTGATTGGAAAACTTTGGTTCGAAAAAATCAAGTAAGTATTAATGATGGCGGATACTATTCTTCTTATTTTGTCGTTCCAAACGGAGATGAGATCAACATTGTTTACAATGACTCTGAATCTTCAGTTGAGAATACTGAAGGAATGAGTGCAAAAGAGAAAAAGAAGTTACGAAGAAATTATATTGGCGTTCAAGTAACACTTGATGGTGATGGTGAACAAACTAAAGGAAAACTATTTGAATTCACTGAAGAAGTTCGGATGAGATTAGTTCCTAAAGTGTGTGGAGAAGCCGGAGCAAAGGTTGCGTTCCTTTACGCAAAAGGTAAAAAAGGTGATAAACTAGGTACATTAACAGTAGATTAATGAATTTGAAGAATTTAGGAATTGTATTTTTTGTATTGATGAGTAGCTCCATAAGTTGGAGTCAAACTGAATTTGATGATTTCACAACTTTAGAATCTAAAGGTGATGTGCCCTTAGACTTCACAACGCTCTCTTCAGACAAAGTAGAGTCTGACATGTCGAAGAACAAGGATGACGACCTTGATAAAGACTTTTTCATCAATACTAGATTCTTTATTGATGAGTTATTATTGAGCGGACAGGTCTTATTTAACGAGCCACTAAGTGATTACGTGAGCAAAGTTGCGAAATACACGCTGAGACAAGAAAAACAACTCTTTAAAAAACTCAGGTTCTACGTTCTTAAATCAACAGCAGTAAATGCCTTTTCTACAGATCAAGGAATCATCATTTTTACAACTGGATTATTGGCTCAATTAGAAAACGAAGCACAGCTAGCATACATCATTGCTCATGAGGTTTCACACTTCACAGAGAGTCACGTTAGAGAAGGTTATGTAGAGCGTCAGAACTACAAGAAGTCAAGAGGAAGATACAAAAGGATGTCTTACAATGATGCTGTAAATACATTAAGTGTTCACGCAAAAGACAACGAGTTAGAAGCCGATAAAATAGGGATTAACTTGTATTTGAACACGACCTATTCTGTGGATGAAATTTACGGAGCATTTCAGGTATTGCTTTATAGTTACTTGCCTTTTGATGAGAAGGTATTCGACACGACCTTTTTTGATACCGAAATAATGAAGGTGCCTGGATCTTTCTTTCCGGATACCATCAACGAGATTACTCAGGAAGAAGATTATGATGACAAAGGAAGCACGCATCCGAACATTAAAAAGAGGATTGATGAAGCGATTGACATTATTGGAGACAAGGAATCTAGAGGAGATAAGAAGTTTCAGATTAGTGAAGAAGAATTTAATCGAGTTAAAAACTTGGCAAGATTTGAATCTGTCAATCTCAATTTGGCTGATCGTAATTATGTTGATGCGCTTTATGAAATCTTCTTGCTCCGAAAAGACTTTCCTGACAATAAATTTCTTGACCTGAGCTTTGTGAAGGCTATGTACGGCTTATCAAAATATAAAAATCATGGTCGATTCAATGAGGTCACTACGAAATTAAAAAAGATAGAAGGAGAAAGTTATGTTTTACATGTCTTTATAAAAGGCTTAGATAGACAACAATTGAATATTATCACTTATCGTCATTTGTACGACATGACTGTGAAGTATCCTTCAGATGAGATTTTTACAGAATATTTTGCCGACTTTAAAAAGGAGTTTTCACTTAATTCAAATGTAAAAATAGATGAATTGAAAAGTCAAAATTTTGAAGAATTTAAAGCGGACTTAGATTCTAATCTAGTTTCCTTTAATCTACAAGATTCAATAAGAAAAGTAGATGAGTCTGACCTTTCTAAATTTCAGAAAATCAAGTTAAAAAAGAAGTTAAGAGCTTTAGGTAGTGATGATGTTAAAATCACGGGGGATGACGACTTCCATTTGTTTGCTTTAAGAGATTTAATCGTTGACAAAGGCTTGAGGGATGATTTGAGAAAATCTAAAATAGCCTATGAAAACGAAATTGAAGATGAGGAAAAGGCTCAGGACAAGAGAGATTTGGACGCTCAGAAAAACGGCTATCATTTAGGAATTAAAAAGCTTGTTGTCGTAGATCCAATCTATGAAACTTACAAACTGAACAACGATAGGAATCACGGTAAATCGGAAAACAAAAAAATAGATGTTTCAAATATCTATCAAGAATCTTATAGAAAATTGGATTTACAAGTTGATGTGCTTGATTCCAAAACCATGAATGAACACCGAGTTGGAGAATACAATGAGATAGGATTGATTAAGCAATGGATGTCAGAAATCGTAGACCATGAAGACATTGACATGCTCTCTTCTTCGCATGATAAAATGAAGGAAGTTTCCAAAAACCACGGAACCTCAAAATTCATGTTCTCAGGCATCTATGGCTACAAAGAAAGATCAGAAGCGACTATCATGCACCTTTATGGAATCTTATTGGTTTACACGGCTCCTTTCGCCTTGGCAGATCTATTAGTAGTTCATAACTACTTTGAATTGGTAGCATTTGAAGTGGATGCTGAAAACGATAAGGTTGAATTTGTTGAAGTTCATGACGTGAACCTAAAAGGAATCAATCCAATATTGAGAGTTTACATCTATGACATATTACACCAATTAAGCTCAGAGAAATAAGATGAAAAAGATTTTAATTACATCTCTCTTAGTACTGGTTGGATTTGCTTCTGAAGCACAATCTGGATATCTGGGTTCACTGAACAACATCCATGTGAGCATAAAAGCGGTGCCTTCAATCAAGTCAAAGAATAATTTGAACAGTTTACTTGATGAATCAAAGAGAAGTTTGAGATGGGCCTACATGAGTTATGAATTGGGTTATTCAAGAATTATCTCAAAGAAAATTGAGATTGGTGCTTCATACGGATTTAGCAGTATGAAGGCTGTAACTGAAGGTGCGAATTACGTCACTTTTGATACTATTACTGAAACTAATGGATTCGAAACTTATATCCAGAAGGACTTCACTTTTTTAGAAGACCCAAGAGTTGACATGCATCAATTCACCTTTGATTTCAGGTATTTCAGATTAGGAAGTTTGTCTCCAACAGGCAAATATTTAGGATTCGGTCTTGAATTTGGTGCGGCTAAGATCAAGACATCAGATGACATTTTAATGGGACAAAAAGATATCGTCACTTCTTCTAACTTCGCAGTCTCTAAGTACGACATAACTGACCTGAGAACCTTCAATTTGGCTGATGACACCAAGTCAATTTACGCCCAAATCAATGCAAATATTGGTAGGAATTATCCAATCACTCAAAACCTAATGATAGGTGTTGGGATGACTTTTCCTGTATTCACAGTGTTTAAAGGTGACTTTTTAAGGTATGGCTTTAACATAGGTAGTTCCGGTGGGGATTTTACAGAAGATGGAAACTTATCGAGAATGCTGATGTTCACACAAAAAAAGTACAAAAGAGTCAGTCTTGACTTGACAATCAAATACTTTATTTAAAAGTGTTCTATCTGATACCAGTCACATCCTTCATTCATATATAGAACATCTGAAATCACCAAAGAATCTGATTGATTAAACATCTCTACATGAACTGGACTGGAGTAATTAGAAGTTATTCTGGTATCAAAAGTTGGCCAAGTACCACCGAAACAAGATTGAGGATAATTAACGTAATCAAAGGTCAAGATGTCCGCATTGTCAAGTAACTTCTCACCATCTAAAACGAGGTCAATAGTTGTCACATTAGCTAATGTCAAATAATTCCTAGTCTGTGTATCCCAGAATAAAATCCCACTAGCAGCATAAACACAAGAATTGTCTGGCCTAGTTGCTTTGCCATCATAATTGATTGCGCTTGCCGTAGTGCAGCCATATTTATCTACCAGGTCACAAGAGTTGAACATTAACAAAACACTTAAACCAAGGATGTAATTAATAAGTCGCATATCTCAAATATATCGAAATCCGGTGACTTTTCGTAATTTAGGGGGAGGTCATTACTATGAAAATTGTCAATTTAATAATATGTCTTCTTTCCTTTTCGGTCTTTGCACAAGACGACCTAGATGAGATGTTTGATGATGGTGACAAGGAATCTAGGTTTCTAATCGGAACAGAAATTCTACCGACCATAACAACAGTACCTAATATCAATTTCAGCATTGGCGTTTTTGACAATTTCGTGATTAGACCAGGTATCGGAATAATCCCGTTCGGAATCTATTATGATTTAAATAATTGGAGACCAGGTGGACAGCTCCCAATACTTGATAGGGAAGTTTCAGTAGGCTTATACTATGATTGCTTATTGCGATATGATATCAAAAGTGACTTATTTCCGGCAGATTGGAAGTTATTCGTTTTCGGAAGTTACCAGCACTGGAACTACAATTACAAAGATGATTTCACGGTAAATAGAGACAAAGGAAATTTTGGATTTGGAAATGAACTAGGGCTCAGAGGAAAACTAAACGCAGAACTAAGATTCGGATTCATGGTGGGGAGAGATAAATTTGAATATCATGATCAAGAGAGTTTTGAAGAATTTGATCAACTTTCTGAACGAATGTATTCATTCGGATATTATAAAAATCCAGAACAAACTAAGCTGATGATGTTCTTTTCTTTCGGATTTGGCTTACATTACGGATTATGAAAACGAAGTATACATATCTCGTCTTATGCTCATTATTGCTGTTAGCATCTTGTGGACAAGGTAATTTTCAAAGGCAGAAATTTACAAATTTCAAACATCTTACAACGGAAAGCGAAGATGTAGAAGAGGCTTCTCAAGAGATTGATAACAATGATAACTTCTCAGAATTGGCAGATGAGCAACTGACAACAAATGTCAATTTTGACGACTATGAATCACTTGAAGAGTCCTATGATGATTTCAGTGAATTGGATGATGACTGCGGAGATATAATGACGTTTAATTCTGGAGCTTATTTAAAAGTAAAAGTCATTCAGGTGAATAAAGAAGATATTGTTTATCGGAAATGTGATGACTTAAAAGGGCCGGCATATACAGTACTCAAGTCTAGTTTGGCAGAACTGAGATATATCAACGGAACAAAAGAAGACCTTTCAAAAAGAGGAAGTAAAATTGAAGAAAAGGAAGATGAGCAAGTAGAAGTCGTGGATGAAAAGAAAGAAATTAAATCAATTCTTAATGACAAAGAAAAACCAATCGAACCTTTTTCAATTGTCGCTTTCATCTTTTCACTGACGTATATTTTGTGGATCCCCGCTTTGGTCCTCGGTATCGTCTCCTTAATAATTCAAAGCAATAACCCAAATCAATATAGAAAGCTAAGCAAAACATTCGCCTGGTTTTCTATCTTTTTCCCTGTCGGAGCATTACTCTTGGCTGGACTACTGATATTACTTGTCTTTTTTATATTTTAATTGAACATTAGATTAATTCCCTTCAGGAGCCAACTTCAAAACAATCCCATCAATCTCATCTGTGATGTGAATTTGACAACCTAATCTAGAATTGTCTTCAATTTCTTATATTGGAGAATCAAAACTACCACCTTCTACCCTATGAAATTATTATACTTAGTAGGACTATGTATTATTTGTGAATTGTCATTTGGACAGTTTGATCTCGATAATTTTCAAGGAGTCCAGTCAACCGGTGTCATCCCAGAAGCTTTTACTAAAAATTCTTCTCAAAAATTTCTGGAAGCGAGGACAAAACAACGGAATGAAAACCTAGATGATGCCTTTCTCATTGAGACAAACTTTTTTTTGGATGAACTGCTATTAAGTGGAAAGATCACATTTAACGATCCAATCTCAATTTACGTTGAAGATCTTGCCGAAGAGCTCCTGGAAAACGACAAATCTCTTTTGGATTCTCTTCAGTTCTACACTTTAAAAAGCAATGTACCCAATGCCTTCTCAACAGATCAGGGTATTATACTCGTTACCACAGGGCTTGTTGCCCGTTGCGAAAATAAGGCTATGTTGGCTTTCGTATTGGCACACGAAATAGCTCATTTTACAGAAAAACATGTAAGAAAAAGTCACCTCCATACTCGAGAGTTAAATAATGAAAATGTTCATTCTGAATTTGATTATGATTTAGTCGTAAATCAAATTTCCCAGTACAGTAAATCAAATGAATTGGCCGCTGATAAGCTTGGCTCGGAAATTTATTTAAATGCAGGTTTTCCGCTAATTGGAATTGAAAAGGCATTAAAAATGTTAGAGCGCTCTAGTCAAACAATTTTTGACGAGACATTTGATCACAATATGTTCAATTTAGAAGGATTCCAATTTGAACTTAATGATTCCTTGTTCCTAAATAAGCAAATCCTAATTAAAAAAAATGACTCATCTAGTACTCATCCTGGAATTGAACAAAGGTTGGCCAAATTTGATTTTAACTCTTTAGATGTCATAAAACTAGAAGAAGAAAGCAGATTTAATGATGTAAGAGAGTTAGCACTTTTTGAAACTGTCAATATTTATAATCAACAAGCAGATTTTTTTAATTGCCTTCAACTAATTAGCACCCTGCAGCAAAGGCGACCAGAAAATAAGTTTTTGATTTTTTCAAAAACTCATGCCTTATATGCTATTGCAATGCATAAGTCAATGAAAACTCCATTATCTTCATTTGAGAGCAAAAATTTTGAAGGTATCTTAACCAACAATCTTGCTAAACTCATGATTGATGCTCAAACTGAATCAGTATTAAACCTCGCTTATGGTCATGTCCTTAAAATAAAAAAAACAGACAGCACCATCTTATCAAACTTGCCATATCAAGAACATCTAGAGATTGAAATGAGCAAAAACTATTCAAAGTTTGACCATTTACTTGAAATTATAGATTCAACAAAAAACAAATCCATCAACGCTTATTTCAATCAAGGATTGTTACAAATAGATGATCGTCCGACATTCTTAGAGTCAATCTCTAATTACGAAAGAGATAGTGACAGCGTATATATTCTAAAATATTTCAGAAAAAACAGGGAATGTATTTATCGAAATAAATCTAAACATGATAATGTCGTCTATTTGGACCCAAATTACGAACGACTTGGGCTCGAACGAAAAGGTAAGTTTTATTTAAAATCTGAGAGGGATAAAATCGTTTTCAACTCAAGAATGCAAGACATGGTCACCGAACTTGATGAGGGGGGAGAAGTAATCTGTCCACTTGAGATTAAACTTGGAGAAGTTGACAAGTTCAACGATTTTTCTCTCATTAAGTCATGGCTCACCGACAGAATTTGGAGCAATTCATCTCACATTATTAATAGCCAGCAAAGATATATTAATATTCACCCAAAATATAAAGACGCCACACATGTTGTGTTGAGTGGAGTGAGCTCTTATAAGACGAGAACTAAGGTCCGAGACAACCCATGGGACCACTATTATCTGGCCCCTTACTTTTTGGTTAATTCACTGATTATTAGAAACAAATTTGAGATTTATTTAATTTCTCTGAATTTACAATCAGGAGAAGTTGAAGCTTCAATGTTTAAATCCGTAAAATTTAAAGGGAGTCCTGTCACACTCGACTTTCACGTATATGATTTTTTAGACCGCCTCTATGAAAAAGATATTATTTATAACGATATGCTTCTTATTAACGATTA
>JBLFXO010000130.1:0-9165 GCA_047609865.1 Arenicella sp. | reverse complement strand
AGTGCTAGAGAAATATTTGATATCTAAATCAATATTCTTTCCTGGGTTTGATTGTGCTTTGAGTTTTGTTAGATTCTCTTGAGCTAAGTCATACTTCTTTAATTTCGTTGAGATATAAATGAAGTTAGTTAATGAAGAGAAATACAAATTAGGTTGCGTTTTCATCATCACGATATCCTTCTCAAACAAATCAATAATTGATGCTAAATGATAATGCGACAATGACAAGTCATTTACTGAGAAGTAATAAGCACTCTGAATGTGATGGTACAGATATTTACTTTTCGTTCCGGCTGTTGAAACATCAATCTCTTTTACTTTTTCAACTAAGTGATGTAGCTTCAAAGTATCTTCTTCATCTCTGACTTTACCGTTCTTATTAATATCTTGAAACAGTAAACTCTTGATGTTCCATAATTGATGATGTTTAGAAATTTCTGAAATAATTTCTTGCTCTTCCTCGAACATCTTAGTAATATCTGTCGCTTTTACTTCAGTGTACAAGTCATTTTCAATCAGCTTTTTCTGCTTCTCCTTAATTTCTAGTAAAAGGTTATAATTCTCATGCTTGCGCGCTTGCTTTTCAGCAGAGTGTAATATCTTCTCGGCTTGCTTGTAAAGGCCTTTATTGTAAAGAATTTCTGCACTATGAATTGATCTGAATATTTGTGCGTCAATAGATGATGTAGAATGAAAAGTGTCTAAGCTTTTTAGGATGTTAGCATAAAGTCTTGCTTTCGTAATCGAGAATTTATTCAAAAGAGCTTGTCCTTTGAATTTGGCGAAAACTTCATCCTCATCATATTCCTGAAGCTTGTCAATAAAGTCAAACAACTTGATGTATGAGTTCTCTTCTCCTATGGTATGACGTGATGAAAACACTTTGAAATATCTTTTCTCGCTCTTATTCAAACTCTTGATCAGTTCGTGCAGACTATTTGATGCTTTGTTAGACATATATAAAAATTGGGTTGTTCTGAAGACTCTGTTTGGGCTTAGAGTCGAAATCAAAACGTGAATTACTACTTATCCTCCTCTCAATCTAAGGCAAACAAATTGATTTGATGAACAGAAATGATATTAATGAGCTTATTGTCGATTGTATAGACGTGTTTATTTATTTAACGGTAATCTGAGATTCCTGTTTTCGCATATGCTGATTTTCAAGGGCTTGTAAATACTTTTATCTTCATGACACTTCTATGACAAAACCACTTTAAAGAATGGCCAATTTTGCAAACCAAATTGTTTTGAAACGGTTTAACGTCATAGCATTCACTCATCACACTATAGGTGTTGAAGAAATAGGAAAATTCCATTTAGAGGGAGATCAAATCCAATCTAAAATGGAACATCTTAAGTCTCAATTAAACTTAGATGAATTGATGTATGTCTCAACTTGTAATAGAGTGGAGTTCATATTCGTGGGCGACTCAGAACTCAATGAGAGTTTTATAACTCACTTCTTGAATGAATTCAATGCATCTTGGGATCAGAGCCATTTAGCAATGTTGGTTGAAAACAGCAAACTATGGAACGGCATTAATGCAGTGAACCATCTTATTGAGGTAGCTTCTTCGTTAGATTCTATGGTGATTGGTGAAAGAGAGATCATTGCACAAATGAAAGATGCTTTTGAACTTTCAAGAAAACTGAAGCTCTCAGGCGACACTATTAGAATTGTTATGCGGCAGGTTGTTCAAACAGCTAAAAAGGTGTACTCTGAAACTGAGATAGCGGCTAAACCTGTATCGGTGGTTTCATTGGCTTACCATCAATTGAAAGAAAGAAAGTTGGCGGAGGATGCAAGAGTCCTGTTTGTTGGGGCTGGTATTACCAATACTAACATGGCTAGGTTTTTATTAGAGCATGGATATAGCAACTTCACTGTCTTCAATCGTACAATTGAAAGAGCTGAACTCTTGGCGAAAATGGTAAACGGAAATGCCTTTGCTTTGTCTGAGATTAAAAATTATTCTGAAGGATTTGATTTATTAGTGTGCTGTACAGGTGCCACTGAAGCGGTTATAAGCAAGGATATTTATGCTTCATTATTACAAAATGAGACGACAGAAAAAGTGGTAATTGATTTAGCAGTCCCTGCCGATTTGGATAGAGATATTAAAGCAAGTTTCAAAGTAGACCATATCTCGGTTGAGTTCTTGAAGACGATTTCTGAGAGGAACTTAAAAGAGCGTAAAAAGGAATTGATTAAAGTGCGTCAAATCATTTATGAAGCTGTTGAAGAATTCAAGCAGATATTTAAAATGAGACAAGTTGAAATCAAGATGCGTGCTATTCCTGAAAGAGTAAAAGAGATAAAACAAAAGGCTATAGAAGAGGTGTTTTCGAAAGAGTTAGAATCTTTGGATGCGGAGTCAAGAGAAGTGGTAGATAAGATTCTTAATTATATGGAGAAGAAATACGTGAGTGTACCTATGCTCATGGCTAAAAATATGATTGCCAATAACGAAATTCAACATTATGAAGATTAGAATCGGATCAAGAGGAAGTGATCTCGCCTTATGGCAAGCAAATTTCGTTAAAGATGAATTGACTAAAGAAGGTCATGAAGTTGACATCAAAATAATAGTCACTAGAGGTGATACGATTCAGCATTTAAGCTTTGATAAGATTGAAGGAAAAGGATTTTTCACCAAGGAAATTGAAGAAAGCCTCTTGAATAATGAAATTGATTTGGCTGTTCACTCACATAAAGATTTAGAGACTACTTCACCTGAAGGATTGGCGATTGGAGCGGTTTCATATCGTGCTAACCCAGCAGATGTTTTATTGATTAAACCAGATGCCGTTTCTGAAGTCAACGTTTTAGACATTAAAGAAGATGCAGTAATCGGCACATCAAGCGCAAGGCGCCAAACACAGTTAAGAAGATTAAGACCAGATGTTCAGTTGAAAGACTTGAGAGGAAATGTACCAACGAGAGTGAACAAATTGAGAGATGGTGGTTATGACGGGATCGTATTAGCTGCGGCAGGTCTTGACAGATTAGAGTTAGACCTTTCTGATTTGAAAGTGGTAGAGTTGATTCCAACTTCATTCGTTCCTTCTCCTGCTCAAGGCGTTTTAGGATTACAGATTAGAGAAGGAGATAAAGATATTGAAGAGGCCTTAAGCATTTTACACAATGCTGAAATTGCCAAGCTCATTAATATTGAAAGATCTGTTTTGAAAGAGATGGATGGAGGATGTCAGCTGCCACTTGGAGTATACTGCGTAAAATCTGAAGGAGATTATGTCGTGTATACAAGTTATGCTGATTCTAAAGGCGGTGTAGCACGGGTTAACTCCTACAAATCAAATGACGCCAAGGGTTTAATTAAAAGGATAGTCCGCGACTTAAAGGATGAGTAAAGGCAAATCAATATTAGTTTCAAGAAATTTGAAAACAAATTCTCCACTCAGAACTTGGGCGGAAGAAAATGAGCATGCGCTTATTGAATTACCTTTCATAAGAATTGATCCTGTTGTGGATGTTGAAATTCCTTTAACTGACTGGGTTTTCTTTTCTTCTCCTAACGGATTGGATATCTACTTTAAGTATTACCCGCTATTGGCTTCTAAAATTGGAGTTTATGGTGAAGGGACAAATAGCCGGTTGAAGAAGTTAGGGATGGATGCTCAATTTGTGGGCGACACCTCTAAAACTCCTGCCCAGATTGGGGAAGAGTTTTTTGATTCAATATCTTCAAATGAATCAGTTCTTTTTCCTCAAAGTCAACTTTCAAAAAAGAGTATTCTCGGATTGAACAAGGTAAATGAATGTATTCAAAAAGTAGTGTATGAAACTGGTTTAGAAGCGAGTGATATTCACGAAGTTGATTATGCGATATTATCTTCTCCTTCAAATATTGATGGCTACTTGCTAGCAAACAAAGTAAGAGAAACGACCTTTATTGTTCTAGGTGAAACGTCTAAAAATCATTTTGAATCTCTTGGATTAACAGATAAAATAGCTGTGCCAGAGTCGGCAAATGAAGAAGCTGTTATTCTTCTTCTTGAAGCTTTGATGAAGTAGTATCTTCAGCAACGGTCACTCCGCTTTCACCAAACATCTTTTTGTTTTCATGTTCAGCTTCGGCAACTAGTTCAGCTTGAGGAGAAGGTTTTTTAAAGAACTTCTTGTAATTGATAATTATCAAAGCAACACCAGCTGTTATTGATGCATCCGCTATATTCCAAATGGCTGCGAAAATTTCTTCTCCAGCTAATCCAAAAGGCATCCAACTTGGCCAAGTGGCTGTGAATTGAAACATGTCTACAACACTACCTAGTAAGAAACCATTAGGTCTCATTTGAGGATTCCCATCCGCAGCAATCACCCAATCATTGTTGCCATCTAAAGCCCAATTCCATGCAACATCAGGATCTAATTCCCAGATATAATCATAGAACATGCCGTCAATTAAATTCCCTGCAGCACCTGCGAAAATTAGTCCAACAGAAAGAACCATTCCTAATGAAATATCCTTTTCCTTAAGTAATTTTTTGATGTAATATCCGATTCCAACAATGGCTAAAAGCCTAAAAATGGAGAGGGCATATTTGGCGAGAGCTCCCGCACCTAGAGTGGTTCCGAAGGCCATTCCTCTATTCTCAATATAATAAATTTGAAAAAACCCGTCTATAATGCCCATCTCTTCATGAGGAGCAAATTGTGTTTTTATCAAGATTTTGACAATCTGATCAACGATTAAAACACTCAGAATTAATAGGACTACTTTTTTTCCCAAAGCAATTTTACCCTTGGGCCTTTTTAGCCTCAATACTTAATGTCGCATGAGGTACCAACTTTAGTCGTTGTTTTTGGATAAGTTTACCAGAAACTCGGCAAATTCCATAAGTCTTATTTTCAATTCTAATCAAGGCATTGCCCAAATTAACTACGAATTTTTCTTGTCTTGCTGCTAATTGAGACATCTCTTCACGAGACATAGTCTCTGATCCATCTTCCATCATATTAAATGAACGTCCAGTATCATTTGTACCGTGGTCATCACTATGATCTAGTTGCCCTTTTAATAGCTTTAGATCCTCTTTTGCTTCGACTAATTTCGCCTCAATAATATCGCGAAACTCCTGTAAATCTTTATCAGAATATCTTGTTAACTCTGCCATGATCTTCAATTTTTGAATGGAAACAAATATAAGTGAATTAAACTTAGGTTTGACGCCAAAATTTATTTTTAGAAAAAAAGTAACAAAATCGGTTTAAATGAACAATATCAAGCGTTCTGGCTTATCTTTGTAGCAATAAAATTTGTGAAATGGACTTAATAACTGCATTGAATAAGCGATACGCGACCAAGAAATTTGACCCAACTAAAAAACTATCGGCTACGCAAGTTGAAGATTTAATTGAATCGGCCAGATTAACTGCTACTTCTTATGGAGCACAGCTGATGAAAATCGTATTGGTTGAGAATAAAGAGATTAGAGAGAAATTGGTTGATTGCTCATTTGGACAAAGGCAAGTTGCTGATGCATCTCATTTGATAGTAATATGTAGAGAGCGTGATCTCGATTTGTCACATTTTAACGATTACATGTCTAGAGTTTCTGAAGTGAGAGATGTTGAATTGGAGAAGTTAGATGGGTTCAAAAATATGATGAGTAACGCTATCCTCACCAAATCTAATGAAGAGCAAGAAGCTTGGATGAGCAAGCAATGCTACATTGCTCTTGGTAATTTACTCACGGCTTGTGCAGTGTTAGGAATAGATTCTTGCCCTATGGAAGGTTTTTTACCTGAGGAATATGATGAAATTCTAGCGTTAGAAGCCAAAGGTTTATCTGCTGTTCTCGTTTTACCAATTGGCATTAGAGCGGATGATTGCCCAAATATTGGCAACAAAAAAGTAAGAAGAAAAATAGATGATTTTCTAGTTAAGATCTAGCGTATTACCAACTTCTTAGTTACTGTTCCTGCTTCACTTGAAAGTTGAATAAAGTACAATCCTGTTTTCAAATCTTCAATTTTTTCTTGAGCAGTAATTGTCATCTCTCTAACTAGTTGTCCAGTCTCCTTATAGATTTTTAATAGGGCAGTTTCGTTCGGTAAGTTCCCAATGATCACTACTCCGTTTGAAGGATTAGGATAGATATTAAATTCAAATGCTCCTACTTCAGAAGTGCTTGCCGGATTTCCACTGATCAAATCAATTCTTTCGTTTTCAAGAATTCCTCTCATCAAATCAACTTGGCCATCTGTGAAAGAGTTTTGACAAGCTTCAGATGAATAATCCATGTAATTCTCTACCATATCAGGCAAATCACCTAATGTTCCAATATTATCTGTGCAAGTATTTTTCAAAGTATCACAATCTTGATTTGATTGATCATCCGCGTTTGGCGTATCATCAATTCCGTCTTCTTCAGTACAATCTCCATCTGCCCAAATGTGTCTTAATCCTAAGTAATGTCCTACTTCATGAACTGAAGTTTTTCCTTCAACATCAAGTGCGCCGCCACCTAAATCTAAGGGGTTAGGATTATTGCTTCCAAAGGCTTCAAATTCAATAACAACTCCGTCATTGATATTGTCTGAAGATCCCGGAGGCCAGTTTGGTAAGTTGTTTGGTGGACTCGCATAGCCAAGGATGAATGGTGTTCCTAGCAATGACATATTACAAACCCAAATGTTTAAATAATGAGCCTGATCCCAAGGGTCAACTCCCCCATCTGTTGCGCTTTTCACTCCTTCAGCAGGAAATCCGCCCACACCTAAAAACGAAGTTTGCGTTGTGCTCGTTCTTGTAATTCCTGTTGTAGGCATTCCGTTTGGATCAATCTGAGCCAATTGAAATTCTATAAATGAATCACCTACAATTGTTGTGAATGCATTTCTTAAGTTAACGGTATCTGCATTTGTTCTTCTGAATGAGGCATTCAAAATATCAATTTGATTGAATACTACACTGTCATCTAAGTTTTCAGAAGGATCATTATAAACTAGGTGTACAACCACAGGTATTGTATAAACGGTTGCACGATCTTGACTACTATGAGATTTTGCTCTTTCAAAAGATTCCTCAACTGAATTGAGATATCCCGGAGTTAAGCTTTCTTGATACTGCATTAGTTCATGTGTATAGCATTTGTGCACCTCTTGCCCATAGGCAGTTACAAAGGTTAATGAGGTTAGAAGCAAAAGTAATCTGTTCATAATCAAGGATTTTCAACAAACTAAATAAATTATGCGCACATAATAGTGAGCTATTTGACCAGCGGTGAATTATGTTTTTGGTAGGTGATTTTTTATAGACTCTCTCCTTACAGTCAGTCATTTATTCCTATATTTCGGTTGAATGAAAAATATCCTATTCATATCATTATTACTTTTTTTTGGAAGGTCAGGCCTTTCTCAAATTCAGAAGGCAGAAGTACCCGCAGCGGAACTTGAAACTGGAGAAAAGCAACATGACATCTTAGATCAAACCCTTGAAAGTTGGAAAGGTGAATTGGAGCAATTGGATGATATCTGTATAATTGGAATTAGGTTTTAGATGACAGATGATCAGTTTAGAGCTCTGCGAATTGCAAAAATTATTTTAGTCAATGCCTTCCCTCTTACTGGACATTTTCTATTTGGCTGGGGATTAGTTGAGGTCGCTTTAGTCTACATTATAGAAACCATTTCTATCTTTTTTGTCTTTTTCGTTTACTCTTATTTCATTGCTAAAAAAACAAGGTATCCTTTTGGCTTTGCACTCGTCCAATTGTTCTTTATAATCCCATTTCTGGGTGGCTTTATGTGGGTTTACTTCATTATCGTTTTTTCCATTTTTGAGCCAGAACTTGTGGCTCAAAAGGAATTTATCGATATTATAGTAGGACGCTTGACAAATTTCCACCTCTTTGAAGTTGTGCTCTGTTTTGTAGCCATAGAAGCCATTTCGTTCGCGATTAAGGCAAATACGGTAGTGAAGGTTAAAACTATTTGGTACAATGTCAGGAAGTTCCTATTCGTTCACTTTTTTATTGTTATCAGCTTATTTATATTCGCCATACTACCAGCTTCGATTCTCACTCAAATTGGATTTTTAGTTCTCTTTAAAATCCTCTTGGATTATGCAATTGATGATGAAGAGTTTTTTAAGAAAGTGAAAGATAAAGTGAAGTCGAATCAGCTTTTTAATAGGATTTCAGGAAACGAAGATTAAGCTGAAAAGAAGTGATGAGCTTCGCTTAAAGCAACTTATAAAACCTATCATAATCCCTCAAGATTTTGAATTCAAAAGGACTGTACTCTTTTGGGATAGCATAGATGTCAGTTAATCCCTCAATAATCTCGACAGCCTCATAAAGATCTTCAACTGTTTTGAACTTCTTCACAGTTAATACCCTTCTCCCGTTTTTATAGGTTTCTTCTTCAAGATCGAATCCGGCGGCCTCAATTTTGTCTAAGTTTTCCTGAACGGCAGGTTCATATCCAGCTTTCTCAAAATATCCAACCTGAATTCGGTAGTAGCTTTTCTTCAATAATTTCTTAATCTCCTTTTTTGCTTTTTTGAAATTAATTGGATTATCTGGTAAGTCTCCTTTGTCAAATGCGCCTACATGTACTTTTTCGCCGTTTTGATAGGCTACAGGAAAAGCACCCGTATAAATCGTGGAAAGCTTGCTTGCTGCTTCTCTGGCATCTGAAAGTTCACTATAAAGCCCGAGACATAAGTATTTAGTTTTGTCCTTTTGTTTCACATATCCACACTTGAAATGTGCCATCCCAATTGAAATTGTTCGGTCATAAATTTTGCTATGGTTGCTATAACCAATTTGAACCGTGAAACATCTTCCAGCATTTGGAATTAACTGAACAGTTTCCAAACCTTTGAGGTCAAGACTAAAGAGTGGTTTATCTTGCGAATATCCTAAAAAAGTAAATGAAGTGAAAAGAAGTACAAAGTAAAATCGAATCATAGAATTCTACTTTCTTATGAAAATCAACTTCTTGTCACCATGAGTAACAAAAAGTGCATCAGTTGCCGGATCGAAAACGCATTCAATTGTAATAGTTGAAATTCCTTTTTGAGTAAGAGCTCCCGACCCATTGACAATATTGCCGCTAATTACATTTCCTGTTTTTTTAGCAATGAACTGTTCAGAAGGTTGAATATAGTTGTAGTCATAGTAGTTACCTAAGAT
>JBLFXO010000129.1:0-9171 GCA_047609865.1 Arenicella sp. | reverse complement strand
TCTCATCAGTCAATGATGATTTGACATCCTCTAAAGTCGCCACTCTATTATCAGTTCTGCCTATTGAAAATGCATAGTTTGCAATATTGACAATTTGTGGATCAAGAACCACCTTATCGTTTCTTTGACCCCAGGCCTTCAATCCGCCATTTAAAATAAAGAGACCCTGATGGCCATAAAAATCCAGAATAAAATAGAGCCGAGCTGCATCACAACCACCTCTATGATCATACAATACAATCTTGTCAAAAGGAGTTAATTCAAGTTCAATTAGCGAGTTTTCAATCAACTTCATTTCAGGCATCATGCCTTTCAGCTCATGATTTTGAGAAGTGTAATCTGCGCGCCATAGGTTTTTAGCTCCCACAATATGAGCAGTATCAAAATCGGCTTCAGGAGAAACATCAATAATCTTATAGCTAAGAAAGTTTTCTTGTAGTTCTTCTACCTCAATGATTGACTTTTTCTCCGCTTGTGAAAATGAACTCACCGAAGCAAAAAGGACAATTAAGAAGAGGTTTTTAAAGAGGGCCATATCCTGCAATTATAGAGCTAAGATAGTTGAATTGAATCATTATATTTGTTACTTATATCACAATCTTATTAGGATGATCGGAAAGCTAGAAAAACAATTACAAGATGAGTTAGCATCTATTAGAGAAGCAGGACTTTATAAAGAAGAAAGAATTATCGTAACTCCTCAAGGGGCCGAAGTTAAAATTGATAGTGGACAAGAAGTTGTTATCATGTGTGCTAACAATTATTTGGGATTGTCTTCTCATCCAAAAGTAATTGCTGGTGCCGCCAAAGCTCTTGAGACTCATGGCTACGGAATGTCATCTGTGAGATTTATTTGCGGAACGCAAGACATTCATAAAACCTTGGAAAAGAAGATTTCTGATTTTTTAGGGATGGAAGATACCATTCTTTATGCTGCGGCTTTTGATGCTAATGGAGGAGTTTTTGAACCACTTTTTGGCAAAGAAGATGCTATCATTTCAGATGAATTAAATCATGCTTCAATTATTGATGGAGTGAGATTATGTAAAGCTGCGAGATACAGATATAAGAATTCTGACATGGCAGATTTAGAAGAGCAATTAAAGGCTGCTCAAGCTCAAAGAAACAGAATCATTGTAACAGATGGTGTTTTCTCAATGGATGGATACATTGCCAAACTAGATCAGATTTGTGACTTAGCTGAAAAGTATGATGCACTTGTAATGGTTGATGATTGTCACGCATCAGGCTTTATTGGTAAAACAGGAAGAGGAACCCATGAATACAATAACGTAATGGGAAGAGTTGACATCATTACAGGAACTTTAGGTAAAGCTCTCGGAGGCGCCATGGGTGGATTCACTGCTGCTAAAAAAGAAGTTGTGGAGATGTTACGTCAACGTTCAAGACCTTATTTATTCTCTAACTCACTTTCACCGGCAATTGTTGGTGCTTCAATCGCAGTTTTAGATTTATTGACTGAGTCAACTGAATTAAGAGATACATTAGAAAGTAATACAAAATACTTCAAAGACGGAATCAAAAAAGCAGGATTAGAAATTAGAGAAGGTGATTCTCCCATTGTTCCAGTTATGCTTTATGATGCTAAAATTGCGCAAGATTTTGCGAATAGATTATTAGAAGAAGGTATTTACGCCATAGGATTTTTCTATCCAGTGGTACCGAAAGATTTGGCTAGAATTAGAGTTCAAATTTCTGCAGGTCACAGCATTGCGCAGTTAGATAGAGCACTTGCTGCATTTGAAAAAGTTGCAAAAGAACTTAATGTTATTGCAAGCGCATAAAGATGTCTAAAAAGGAAAGTAGACGAAGTTTTATTGGGAAATCAGCCTTAGCCACATTGGCTGCCGTTGTTGGTTCAAAGGTAGTCTTCGCTGATAATTTTCCTGATGATTTAGAACCTATCGGCTTAGAAACTGATGAGGTGAATGAGAAGATTCCTGGTAAAAGTGATCAACTCACAATTTTGAATCGTAAACCTTGGAACGCTGAAACTCCACCTCATTTATTGGATGATGAAGTGACACCGGCACATTTGATGTTTGTTAGAAATAATGGAATCCCTCCTTATGAAGTAGATGTCCAAAAGTGGACTTTGACTATTGATGGGGAGTCCGTTGACAAACCAAAATCTTTTTCATTAAAAGAGTTGATGGATGGTTTTGATCATCATTCATACAAGCTAACATTAGAATGTGGGGGCAATGGTCGTTCAGAATTTAACCCGCCGGCAAAAGGAAATCAATGGGGATTAGGTGGGGTTGCCTGTTCTAAATGGACCGGTGTCAGACTTAAAGATGTTCTAAACAAAGTCGGAATCAAGGATAATGCTGTTTACATAGGTTATTATGGCGCAGATACTCATCTTTCAGGAGATCTAGAGAAAGACCCAATATCAAGAGGCGTTCCCATCAGAAAAGCATTAGAAGAGGAGACTTTAATTGCTTGGGCCATGAATGACGAGGCGATTCCCGCAATGAATGGTTTTCCATTGAGATTAGTTTGTGGTGGATGGCCAGCTTCAGTTTCAGGGAAATGGTTGACTCGAATTTCTGTTCGCGATAAAGAACATGATGGTGCAAAAATGGGAGGGCACTCATATAGAGTTCCTAAATTCCCCGTTCCGCCTGGCACTAAAGTTCCAGATGATCAAATGAAGATCATAGAATCAATGCCGGTCAAATCAATAATTACATACCCTAAAACGGGAGCAGTGATTCCGAAAGGTGGAAGTTTTGAAGTCCGCGGAAATGCATGGGCAGGAGATTTGAAGGTTGATAAGGTCGAGGTCTCCATTGACTTTGGAGTGAACTGGACAAGCTGCGAATTGAAAGATCCAGCCAACAGATTAGCTTGGCAAAGATGGAGTTCTAAAGTTAAATTACCTGAGTTTGGATATTATGAAATTTGGGCAAGAGCGACTGATGAAAAAGGAGTTGTTCAGCCAATGGTTCTGCCAGGATGGAACCCAAAAGGATATCTAAATAATGCCAGTCACAGAATTGCACTAAGACAAGCGTGATGGATGAGAAATCATTAGTTGATATCGCCATAAAGCAAGGTAGAAGAACTATCAATCTTGGATTATTGGTCATGTTGTTTTGCATGATGTGGTTTGTTCAAAACAAATTTTATCCTAATGCATTTAGCGGTGAAGATCATCTATCTTCTCTTGATTCATTAAATAAACAAATGCTTGAAGGTGCAATGTTTGAGATTGATTCCACTAATGTTAAAGATGGAATTCACCTTCCGACAGGTTTAATAGTTGATGATGGATGTCAAGAGGTAATGACGACATGTGGTGCTTGCCATTCATTAGATTTAGTAACTCAAAATAGAGCTACAAGAGAAGGATGGAAAGACATCATTGTGTGGATGCAAGAGACGCAAGAATTGTGGGACTTGGGTGAAAAAGAAGACGTTATATTAGATTATCTTGCCAAAAATTACGCTCCTGAAAATAGCGGACGAAGAAAAAATTTAGAGAATGTTGAATGGTATAGTTTATAGGATGAGGTGGGTGATAGCAGTGGGAACTCTGGCCTCTTGTTCAGGCCCAGAGGATGATGGTGGCTATATAACGTCATCAGGTGGAGATGATATTGTTATTGATACGACTTCTGAGGCTGTTGAATATGACCTTGGTATTCAACCATTATCTGTGAACCTATTCTTTGCGCTTAAAGATGATCAAATTGGAACTGAATTATGCTATGACAAAGCTGAGGTAGAAAATTTGTTGATGGGTGATGGACCTGATGAATTTACTTGGACTAGCCGAGAAATTACTGAGAACTACCTGAGTTTTGAAAATAATGAATGTTTTGCTACTACTGAGTTTGTTATTAGAGGTGATGGAGCAGGTATGTGGTCAATGTTGATTCAGACAAGTAAAAATGGTCAACAGGTAGATGTATTTAGTTGGAACGAAGGAGGAAGAGAATGGTATCCTATTGAATATCCCAAACCCGAGATGATTGATTTTTATAGAACATTACCGGGTTCTGAAGGTGATTTAGTAAATGAATTTGGATACTACTATGCCTATATGGAAAATGAAGGTAGAAACATATCCTATGTCTTTTCTACTTGGCAAATGGGTCTTAATGCTGATGGCAAAGAAATTATGGAGTTCACAAAAGACCCTGACTTTACCTTTGAGTTAATGGAAAATGAAGGAGCTGATGATAGTGATAAGTTTTGGCTAAAGAAAGTTTATGAGAACAATGGACCAATTCCAGACAGATATTTCTTAGCCTATTCAGAAACAGGGGACATTTCTGAAGGCTTTTCTTATTTCTCTGATATGATAGGAGAACAATTAGAAAGTTATGGAGTTGAATCTTCATTTTCAGATTTTACCCAAACTGATTATCAAGGATATTTCTTAAATGACACTTTTGATTTTGGTGTCATGAAGCAATTTGAACCGCGCAACGGCTATTGGTTTTATGAAAAAGGAAAAGAACCAATTGATCTTGAATATGACATGATAGAACCAACTATTCAAAAGGCAAAACGATACTTTGACGAGAAATTTTAGTCCCCTACAAATTCAATCTCAATTCTTCTATTAATATCTCTTCCCCATTTGTAACGATTTGGTGCTATCGGATTCCCAGCGCCCCAACCTTTATGTGTTATTCTGCTTTGTGAAATGCCTTTAGAAACCAAGTAATCATTCACTGCTTGCGCTCTGTTTATAGAAAGAGTATCGTTATTTTCTTTGATTCCAGATGAATCGGTATATCCGTTAACTTGAATTTTAGTGACTTTGTGCTCGTTCAAATATGTGATAAGGTTCTCCAAAACAATTACTCCGTAAACATCTTCTGGAATGACATCACTACTTGAAGCGAACATTAATGAATCAATAATGTAAACACTTCCCATTCCACCTTCTTTTTCATGCTCGAAAAAGTAAGACAAATAAGACTTTTTCAATTGCTCTTGATCCACAACATTCGCGTCAGAATAAATACTCTCATCAACTAAACTTGTTCCTTCGTGAACAGTTTTGTTGACGATCTTAATCTCTATTCTTCTGTTTCCTTCTCTGGTAGACTTGTATCTGTTGGAGAAGATAGGTTTCGCCGGCCCATACCCTTTGTAAGTCATTCTATCCTCGGCGTATCCGCTTGCAATCATATGGTCATAAACGAATTTTGCTCTTCTATTTGAAATGTCAACGTTCTTAGCGTGTGAACCTGAGTTGTCAGTATAACCACCAATTTCAATTACTAAATTTGGATCTTGATCTAAGGCAGTTTTTAAATTTTTGATGTCTTTATTGCCTGAGATATTTCCAAAGGTAGTTTTACCAGGACCAAATTTCACATTGTAAAGAACTACATCAAATCCAACTGGAATCGCCTCAGGCACCATAACTAAATGCTCAATTTCAACATGAAGTTGACTACTGTCTATGTTTGTTGGCATTGGTGGACACATGCATCCTTGCAATGAGTCAGAAATCATCAATTCAGGGTAAGGTTTAAATTTCTTGATTCGTTCTCTTTGCGTTTGATATCTGGGAGAAGTGTTCGCTCCATCAGTTCCTAAATCCCAATAATTCACGGCATCCCAATTTGAGAAGCCACAAAATTGCTTAAGCATGACTCCAGAGATAAAGCCAGAAGCATGCCATCCATTCCAACAATGCAAATAAACCGGACCAGTTTCTGGTTCAACCGCAGCTTTGTATGTCATTTCAAGCATCTTGAAAACGTGCGTAGAATCAAAATAATCGTATTGATAGTAATCAAATTTGTTCCAGGCATCATCAACACAATTACAGGTATCGCCTAAAGGTGAAACATCAAAGTTTTGACGATATAAATACACTCCTGCTGAAAATCCTTCTTGACAGAGATTATGCATTCCATCAAGCGGAATAGCGTTGTGATTATTTCGTTTGTCTGTTTTATGATAATAGTTGTTTGATCCTCCTCTATAGGCTACTCCATGGAGAATAGGTCTCATATTCCTTGTCCCGTAAAGGCTATCAAAACCATTCCCTTTGTTATCGGTGACCTTGTACATCAAGTCCGTTTCAACATAACGGTCTTTATACCAATAAGAATCTCTTACGTACTTAGGTTCAATCGCCAATAGTGAATCATAATTCACCTGCTTCGAACCATCTGTAACTACAAAAGCCTCAAGTCCAACTTTGACTGTATCCTTTTGTCCCCAACTCAATCCTGCCACTACCAGGAATCCTATACTTAATAATATTTTTTGCATCAACACAAATTTAATCTTCATCAACCCCTATATATCAAAGGCCGTGCTAAAGTTTTGCACAGCTTTTTATTAGTGAACCTTCAGCTATTAAGTGGAATTAGCTGAATTAATCCCGAAAATCGGCGTTTGTAAGCCATTGAGGATTAATCGCAACGTAACAATTCGAGAATTAAATGTTATTTTAGTGTCTGTGAAAAAGTATGCCTACATATTCTTAGTATTCACTTTTGTCTCCCACATGGCTTTAGGCCAGAGTTTGTTGGGGAAATTGAAGTATACTGATGTTCAATTCAATCATGATAGTTCACTTGCCGTTATCACAAAAAAGAAAAAAATGGCCCTCTATGATGTGAAAAATCAGCAATTCATAGCTAAACCATCTAAAGCCATCATTATCCCTTCTTTTGAAAGAAATTGGTACATACTCATTGGTAAAAAGGGAATTAACGTTTACGAACATGATGCCATGGTTTACAAGCCCGCGTCTCAATATAATCAGGGTATTATTGGTTTTTCAGTCAAAGAGCTAGATGAAAAAAGAATTCTGATTCAAGATTACGGATTTACAATTTGGAATAAGGATAAATACGGGATTGTCGAGCTTGAAAAAGTAGGGCATCAAAAAAGTGGTGTATTTAATAAAGCACATAGAATTTGGGAAATCGAGGATGATTACGAGAGAATTTATGAAGTGAATAATAAACTTGTTTGTCGTAAAGATGATTCTGTTTGGGTGGAGGAAGTATGGGCGGATGATGACTTTCTGTACGATCAAGAATCATACAAAACTCATTATGACATTTTCGAAAATATGGGGATGGGCTACAAGAAGGTAGGAGAAAACATTAAGGATTCTGAAGCTGGTCTTAAAGTGATTTATGATTCGAAGCTTTTCGCCAAACATGGGAACTTGGCTATTCTCAAAGAGGGGGATAAGTATGGTGCAATAAAATTTAATTTGTTTGAGCTGAATGATCGAAATTATACTTACCTAGATACAGCCACAGTTTTGAAAGTTGAACAGAAGTTTGTCACCATAAGCCTATTTGAATCTTGTCTTGGTTATCAGTCTCAAGATGATTCTATTCACATTGTCTATAATGACATTGAGCACCATGAGTTCGTAACATTGGCTGCTGCTTCTAAAGAAGTGAGTGTTTTACTCAAAGATGGAATGTTGGATCATAGAAAAACTGATGGTGAATTCAAACGATTTGATGATGTTGAGTATTATGAGGTTTCAGAAGAGTATAATTTTGGGCTCAAATTATTTGACTCAAACCAAGTGATAGTTACTGATTACTTGTTAGAAACTCCTATGCCAGATTATGATGATTATGGAGAGCAGATGTTTGATGAAAATGGAGACTTTGTTTATGAGCAGAGTGGTGAATTCAATCAAAAATCAGGAGTATTCGATAAGGGCTCTTCTTCATGGAGATTGAAACCTGCATATGTTAGAATCTTTCCAATTCCCAATGATTATTTCGTGGTAGAAGAAGGTATTAGTGTAGGGACTCAAAACGGCTACCAACCTGAGATGGTCACTAATTTTCATTTGCTTAACCCAGATTTAGAAATTGTTGAAACGAGAGAAACAAAGGGCGATTTTTGCCGAGAAGAACGGTTTCTTAAGTTGCTTGATGGAAGAGGAGATGAGGTGAAGTTATTGATTAGTCCAACTCTTAAAGATTACTTAGGAAAAGAGTATGCACCATTGCATAACTATTCGACCAAAGATGGTAAAATGAGATTAATTTCTGAGTTAGAAGATTTCGACAAACTATATGAAATGCATGAAGCAGAGTTCATTTACAGAAATCAAGAGTTTACACATTGGGTTACTATGGATTCTGGTGTTTGGATGCTTCATTTTTCTGATACTTCATTTGTTTTGAATAACACGTCTTCTCCTTTAGAAATTCATCATGCAAAGGGAGGTGAGTGTCGAAGAGTAATTCAAATTTCTCCTGAAAATGATACTACTGTTTTATGCAAAATTGACGATAATCCTGCTTGTGACAGAGATGTTTTTCCGGTAAGATTAACCTTAACTGCAATCGGTGATTCCATGATAATTGTTGATGATGTTTATAGCCATGAGCAAGAAAAAATTGATGAATGGGGATATGAAAGTTTTATGTTTACTGAAGATTATGCAGGTAGTGCGATTTGGAAAAAAGATGAGGATGAAAATTGGATATTGGCCACACCTTATTACGCAACAGTCAAGAATGTAAAAAGTGGGTTTATTGCAAAAACAAGAAGATTTGATGGAGGCTTTACCTATGATGAATATGGTGAACCTCGATATGATGAATTTGATGGGTCGGTTATAATTGAAGGCCTTGAAGAAGAAAGATATATCTGGTTGAATTCAGATTTTGAAGCAAAGTCGTTTCTTGATTATTATGACTTCCCTCTCATTGAAGATTTAGGCTTCGGAATGAAAGTATGTACAGATCAAGGTTGTATGTTGGTCACCTATTCAGGAATAGGCTTGACGGATGATGTCTGGGTAGATTTTAGAATTGAAAATGAGCATATAATTGGGACAAAAATGGTCCCATACATGCAAGATTCTGAAGAGTTCTGGGAGGAGTATGAAGATGAGTTTTACCCAGTAGAAATTGTCTTTGATATAATTACACCTGAAGATCTTAAAAAATAGGGTCAACAGTCATTTGTCATCTTATCGAGTTTCCCTTCTCAAGTCTCCAGTTACGAAAAATCACTAGCCTCAGTATCAAAAAACGAAACACGATAAGCCCCGCGAAGCTAGGGCGCACGAAACACGAATCATTTGTCATCTTGCCGAGTTTCCCTTCTCAAGTCTCCAGTTACGAAAAATCACTTGCCTCAGTATCAAAAAACGAAACACGATAAGCCCAGCGAAGCTAA
>JBLFXO010000128.1:0-9180 GCA_047609865.1 Arenicella sp. | reverse complement strand
TTGAATATCCCAGTATCTATCTTCTTTCCCGCCCATTCAATGGTTCGTTTTTCTCCTATGTTAACTGATACTACTTTCATTTTGTAGGATAAAATTATAACTTTAATCAAACACCAGCTTACCTATGTCAAAGAATTTAAAGGTACAAGTCAATGCCGTTTTTAAATGTGATCTTGAAAGAGCTTTCAAAATCCCGATTCTCGGAGATGCCACCAAATTCTTGAGAGGTTATTTTGTTCTGCCTGCGGTTGTTGCTTTTGAGGATGATGAGACTTGGGGCAGAGAAGGGGGGAGCAGATACCCGATAGCAGCTAAAAATATGTTCACAAAAGGTGGGAAAACCGGTTTTGATCAAATCTATAAACGAGAAGAAAATACTGGAACTGGGGAGTTACGGAAATTGAAGTTTTCGTGTTTGGTATCACAAAATTTGAAGGAGAGTTATTTTTTGCAGAAAAGGAAGATGGGATTCATGTTCAATGGATTTATCATGGAACTTGCGGCTCTGCACTTATGAGGCCATTTGCTTGGGTCTTCTTTAAATGGTTGTGGAAGAAGAATATTAAAAAGGGGATTAGCTACATGAAAGAGGCCGCAGAGGGAAACGGTGAGATTCTCTATTCCTAAATCAAGGTGTTGACTTAGATACTGGAATGATTTTTCCGTGCATCATCTTATTTCCGTTCAAGGCAAAATCCGAAATATATGTTGCCATCTCTTCAGGAGAAGTTGGAGCTTCGTATCCCGGAAATGCCTCAGCCAACATCTCGGTTTGAACAGCTCCTAAGGCTAAAGAGTTTACTTGGATATTTGTTTCTTTCAATTCTTCGGCTAAGCATTCTGTGTATCCTGTCACTGCAGCTTTCGAAGCACTATAAACTCCTATTCCGGGAAATTTAACTGATCCTTGAATACCGCCAATAGAACCAATGTTCACAATGTGCCCTCCATTTGCCTCCATAAAAGGAATAATAGCTTGACAACTTTGAATCAGACCAAATACATTGGTTTCAAAAGTTTGTTTGATATCCTCTAAAGTAGTTTCTAGAAAAGGCTTGTTTACAAGATAACCTGCGTTATTGATTAAGATGTCTACTGAATCAAATTTAGCGGCAACAGCAGCAGTAAAATCATCTTTGAAAGATTCTGATGTCAAATCTATTGCGTGAACACTTGCGGATGTCTCTTTCTTGAGCTCATCTAATTTTGGTTGGTTCCTTGAGAAAGCAAGAACATTATGCTGTGCAGAAAGTTGCTTTACTAACTCTTTTCCTATTCCACGGCTTGCGCCAACAACAACAATGTTCTTCATTTATTTAATATTCGTCAAATGAGATAACTACCTTTTCTGTGATTGGATGAGATTGGCAAGTCAATATAAAGCCGTCTGCTACTTCATCTTCTTCCAAGGCGAAGTTCAGTGTCATCTTCACTTTACCTTCCATTACTTTAGCTCTACAAGTGCAACAAACGCCACCCTTGCATGAGAAAGGAACATCTGCATCCGCATCTTGCGCCGCAGACAATACATCTTTTCCTGAAGTTGCTAATGGAAATGTATACTTTTCATCATCAATGATAACTGTCACTTCCGCATTAACTTCCGCTGAAGGATCTACATCTGCTTCGGCTTCTGCCGCAGCTACAGGTGTAGTAAATAATTCGAAATGTACTTTATGTAATAATCCCTTCGAAGTATAAAATTCTTTCACTGCCTCAATCATTGATTCAGGTCCGCAAGAATAAATTCCTTCTATTTTCAGGGCTTCTAATTCGGCTGCATAAAAGTGAGCGCATTTCGCAGCGTCAACTCTTCCATTTCTATTGGCATCTCCACTATCTTCTCTACTTAGAATATATCTTAAGTTAAAGTTAGAATGCTTAGCAGCTAGTTCGTCTAATTGAGATTTGAAAATTGTTGCTTCAGCAGATTTGTTTCCGTAGTACAAAAACACTGTACTATTGCTTTCAGTTTCTAATATGCTTCTTACCATTGAAAGAACGGGAGTGATGCCTGAACCAGCAGCATAAAACACATGATTATTTTCATTGCTAGCATTTGTGTTAACAATGAAGCCTCCTTGCGGAGTCATTACGTCCATCATTTGGCCTATGGACAAATTGTTGTTTGCGTAAGTTGAAAAAACACCTTTTTCAACTTCTTTAATTGCAACTCTTACTTCATTCTCAGATAAGGCAGAAGAAATTGAATATGATCTTCTTACATCTTCTCCATTGATATCAGCCTTAAGTGTTAAGTATTGACCAGGAACAAAAGAGTATTCGTTCTTTAAATTCTCAGGAATGTCAAATGAAATGGAAACTGTATCTGAAGTTTCTTTTCTGATGTCTTTTATGCTAAGTGAATTAAAAGTTGGTTTCATGAATGTAATTTTGGCGTAAAAATAGTCATTTGTTTAAAGATGATTTTCGAATTCTTCAAGATTTAAAACATAAGAGTGTTTATTGCTGGCGAAAAAGCTGATTAATTGATAAGAAAATCGGGTAAAAAAACAAATTAAATGGTGAGTTTGAGGCTTTTGGATGGAATGCTTCATGAATATGTTCATAAGTGTTAATTACATGTTGAAAACTACTTGTAAATCGGCTAGAATTCCCACCTATAAAATAGGTCGTTTCGTATCTTTGTTTGTCTTGTGAAAATTAAGGTTTTTACAGGGGTTTTATAATATAGTTATATGAGCGAAGAAAATAAGAAAAAAGACTACTCAGCGAGCAGTATCCAAGCCCTTGAGGGAATGGAACATGTTAGAATGCGTCCTTCAATGTACATTGGAGATGTTGGTGCAAGAGGATTACACCATTTGGTGTATGAGGTAGTTGATAATTCAATTGATGAAGCAATGGCCGGACACTGTGATACTATCACGGTTCGGATCTTAGAAGGAGATGGAATTAAAGTGACGGATAATGGTCGTGGTATTCCAGTTGATATGCATGAGAAGGAGGGGGTTTCAGCTTTACAAGTTGTAATGACCAAAATTGGTGCTGGTGGTAAGTTCGATAAAGATTCTTATAAAGTTTCTGGAGGACTTCACGGTGTTGGTGTTTCTGTGGTGAATGCATTATCTAGACATTTGACGGCTGACGTATTTAGAGAGAACAAAGCCTATATTCAAGAATATGAGAAAGGTAAATCTCTTTATCCTGTAAAGGAAAACGGAACTGCAACTCATAGAGGAACAGATGTTACATTCTTTCCAGATCCTGAAATCTTTGATGAACTAGTATTTAGCTATGAAACTTTGGCTTCTAGAATGAGAGAATTGTCATACCTAAATAAAGGGTTGGTTATTTCTATTACAGATGAAAGACATACAGATGAAGATGGTAATTTCATTCATGAGACATTCAAGTCTGAAAAAGGACTAAGCGAATTTGTTAGATTTTTAGATGAATCTAGAGAGTCATTGATTGAAGATGTAATTCACATTGAAGGAGAAAAGAGTGGAATTCCAGTTGAAGTAGCAATGATTTATAATACTTCATATTCTGAGAATTTACATTCTTACGTAAATAATATTAATACTCATGAGGGTGGAACGCACCTTCAAGGGTTTAGAAGAGGTTTGACAGGTACTTTGAAAAAGTATGCCGAGGAATCTGGAATGTTAGACAAATTAAAATTTGACATTTCGGGTGATGACTTCAGAGAAGGTTTAACTGCAATCATTTCAGTGAAAGTGGGAGAACCTCAGTTTGAAGGTCAAACAAAAACTAAACTAGGTAACAGAGAAGTTAACGCTCCTGTTTCTCAAGCAGTTTCTGAAATGCTGACTGACTATTTAGAAGAGCATCCAAAAGATGCTAGATCAATTGTTCAGAAAGTTATTTTAGCAGCTACAGCTAGACACGCAGCTCGTAAGGCTCGTGAAATGGTTCAAAGAAAGAGTGTCTTAACTGGTTCTGGTCTTCCAGGAAAATTAGCAGATTGCTCTTCAAAAGATCCAGCAGAAAGTGAAATTTACCTTGTAGAGGGAGATTCTGCAGGTGGAACAGCTAAGCAAGGTAGAGATAGATTCTTTCAGGCCATCATGCCGTTGAGAGGGAAAATATTGAATGTTGAAAAAGCAATGCAACATAAGATCTTCGAAAATGAAGAGATTAAAAATATCTATACTGCTCTTGGAGTGAGAGTTGGAACTGATGAAGATGAGAGAGCACTGAATATAGATAAGCTGAGATATCACAAAATCATCATTATGTGTGATGCGGATGTTGATGGATCTCACATTGAGACTTTGATTCTTACATTCTTCTTTAGATATATGAAAGAATTGGTTGATAGAGGTTATGTTTATATCGCTACTCCACCTTTATACCAAGTTAAGAAAGGTAAAAAATCTGCCTATGCTTGGGATGATGATCAAAGAGATAGGCTGATTATGGAAATGAAAGGTTCCGGAACTGACTCCTCTGTTGGTATCCAGCGTTATAAAGGTCTTGGTGAAATGAACGCTGAGCAACTTTGGGAAACAACTATGGATCCTGAAAGAAGAACCTTAAGACAAGTTCAAATTGATAATGAAATTGAATCTGACAGAACCTTCTCTATGTTAATGGGAGATGAAGTTCCACCAAGAAGAGAGTTTATTGAGAAAAACGCAAAATACGCGAATATCGATACTTGATATTAAAACTTTAATTTAAGTTAGAAGAGCCTTTCCAATTGCATTATTGGAAGGGCTTTTTTTATTTAGTCATGGATGAAATGGAATTGTCGTTCGGTCAGGATTTGGAGACCATGTAACATTAACTGTTGATTTTCAGTATATTTAGTAAGGTTATTCTTATGGAAGGGCACACTTGGATATACGTTGTTGGCATTTTAGGCTACCTCTATTATTTGACGAAAGTCTTTGATGAGTTAAATGTTTTGATGACAGAAAAGTCTAAGATTTTAGAACCTAAAACGAAAAAGAAAGCTCAGCGGGAAATTTGGAGAAAAGAAAATTCTAGTTTCATTCGAAAAGTCGCAAAATTTAAAAGAAAAGCAATTCTACTTTTTCTAATCATTCCAATTGTCGAAGTCGTTGTTCATTTCTTGTTAGGAGATTACGGCCTCACTGGAAAATTGATGTCTGCAATGTTTTTCGTCCTATTTATTCTAGTCCTTTTTATTATCCTCGTCTCTGTGAGAGCAAAAAAGTCAGCTAGAATTGAAAAAAAATATACGTGGAAATCGAGTATGCAGCTTTAGGCTAAAATTGATGCGATATCTGGCTTAAAATATTGGTCAGACTTTAATACTTTTCCATCTTCTCTATAAATAGGATTTCCATCCTTATCTAGCTTGCTCATATTACTTCTTTGAATTTCTTCAAAAACTTCAGCAATTTTATGTTGCATGCCGTGCTTCAATATCGTTCCACACAAAATGTATAGTTGATCACCAAGGGCATCTGCTATCTCAATAAGGTCTCCATCCTTTGCGGCTTCAAGATATTCGTCATTTTCTTCAGCCATCAGCTTGTATCTCAAATTGATATCACCTTCAGTCAATTCGGTAGTTGGTTTATAGTTATTTCCTATTTTAAAAGAATCATGAAATTTCTCAACATGCGCAATCACCTCATTTAAAGTTATCTCTTTAGCCATTTTTGTTATTTTTGATAAATATAATGCTTGCTAAAAAGATGATGCGCAACATGAAGATACTTTTACTAACAATTTTAACCATTTCCTTCTCTAACTCATTTAGTCAGGATTTGGCGCCAGCAATGGTTAATTACTCTACTCGGGATTACGGTAAAGAATATAACCCAGAAATATACTGTGCAACTCAAGACCACAGGGGGATTATGTATTTTGGATCAGGGAATGGTGTTTTGGAATTTGATGGAAAGTTTTGGCAGCATATTAAAGTTCAGGCTGGGTCTTATGTTAGGTCAATTGGCGTAGATTCTACTGGTAGGGTATATGTTGGGACCATGGGCGACTTTGGCTATTTAGAAGCAATGTCTAATGGTCAAGTCGAGTATCATTCTCTTTTTGATGACATCCCAGTTGACGATAATTACTTTTCAGAGATTTGGTCAATCCAATCTACAGCATCAAAAGTTTATTTTCAAGCACAAGGAGTTTTCTTTGAGCTGAATTTAGATACAGACAAGATTAATGCTGTCTATCCAACAGAGACTTCATCCTTTCATACTTCATTTATGGTTGATGGTGTTTTTCACCTCAGAGCCAGAGAAATTGGTATTGTACAATACATTAATGGTGATTTAAAAAGATTAAAGGGAACTGAGAATGTCAGAGGTTTAGGTGTGTTTGGGGTTCATAAATTAAAGGATGACTCCCTATTGATTGTTACTCAAGAAATTGGATTGTGGAAATATAAAAATAAGTCATTCAGACAATTGCCTGATAATAATGAATTAACCTTAAATTCATTAGGGATATTTGGTTCCATACAATTGTCAGATGGGAATTTGGCGCTTTGGACTTTTACTAGCGGAATATATATCATTAACGAAAAAGGAGATGTCTTAAATCATTTTGACAAAAATAACGGACTTGCTTCGAATGATGTAAAAAGCGTGTTTCAAGATCAAGATCAAAATCTTTGGATTTGTACTGGTAATGGGATGACCGCAATTGATTATTACAGTCCTTTGTCTTATTACTCATCTATGCATGGCATAGATGGGAGTGTTCAAGCCATATGCCGATTTAAAGGAGATCTTTATTTAGGTACGTCAAACGGATTATTCAGACAGAGTGATGCCGCTTCTAAAACTTTTCAAAATACGGGCTTCATCAATTCACAAATTTGGGGATTTGAAACAATCGAAGAGAAACTCTTGGTAGCAACATCACAAGGAATCTATGAGACTTCATCAGGTGACAATTTTATCTTGAAGACAAATACACAAGAAAGTGCGAATAAGCTTTTGTATTTGAAAGATAAAGAATTAATCATCTCAGCTGGTTCATTCGGAATTCAAGTTTATTCAAAAACTATGAAGGAGGAATATTCTTATGATGGCAGTTTTACTTCTGTCTTAGGTATAGAAGAGGATCCTAACAATCCAAATGTTGTTTGGGTGGGTACTGCAGCTAATGGAGTTTATAGGTTGGATTTAAGAGGTGATAAATTTAAGGTAGATATGTTTGGTGACTTTGAAGGTTTGCTTGATAATCTAGGTAAGCCAATGGTTTTCAAGGATAGTTTGATCTTTGGGTCTAAAGAAGGGCTTGACTATTTCATTGATGAAGAGGTAATGAAAGCTCAACTGACGCCAGAAGAGCAAGAAGACCCTATGAACTATATGGGGATGTTTCAGAGTCAATCTTTTCATGGTTTGAGTACTGATGGCCAATTCTTGTTTCTGGCTTCAAATGAGAGTCGTGATTGGTTCAGTGAAGACAATTATTCTTTAGCCTATTATGATAAGGAGACTAAGGAATTTATAGAGAAACCTTTCGTTGGTATTGATTACGGACGAATTAATGAATTTTACTTAGAAAGCAATGGTGTATTGTGGGTGGGGACTGTAGATGGTCTTATTCGATATGAAGAAAACGCTATCAAACAATATGACTCTTCCATTGATGTCTTAGTTAGAAAAGTGACTATAGGAACTGATTCTGTTCTATTTAATGGATCCTTTAGTGTGGATGGAAAGATGGTCACTAATCAGCCAAATGATCAAATAAGTGTGCTGAATTATGAGAATAATGACGTTGCATTTTCTTTCTCTGCACCATCTTTTAATGGTAGTCATCCTTTGGAGTTCTCTTGCGTTCTTGAGGGATACAACCCGGCTTGGTCAAAATGGAGTGATAGGACAGAGGCCAATTTCACTAACCTTGGGGAAGGCGATTATGTGTTCAAAGTAAAGGCTAAGAGCATTTACGGCGTAGAGTCTGAAGTATCTTCTTACGAGTTTTCAATCTCTCCGCCTTGGTATAGAACAACTTTAGCCTATATTCTTTACGGCTTTGCGCTGATCGCTTCATTCTTTATTGGCTTCAGAATATTCTCTGCTAGATTAAAAAAGAAAAATATTTGGCTAGAAGGAGTCGTGGAAGAAAGAACCAAAGAAATTTCAGAAAAGAATGAAGTTCTGCATGAGCAAAAGAAAGAGATTGAAGATAGTATCAACTATGCACAGCGAATTCAAGAAGCACTTTTGCCTTTGGAGTCAGAAATGAAGAAATGGGTTCCAAAGTCATTTGTGCTTTTCAAGCCGAAAGATATTGTTTCCGGAGATTTTTATTGGTTCACTAAAACAGATAATAAACTTGTCTTTATTTGTGCTGATTGCACAGGGCACGGGGTTCCAGGGGCCTTTATGAGTATGATTGGTTCCGATAGATTGAATATTATAGTTGAGGAACGTAAAATATTAAGGCCGGGATTAATATTGGCAGAATTGAATAGAGCAATCAAGAAGTCTTTAAAGCAAGATGGAGAAAAAGATTCCACAAAAGATGGTATGGATGCTGCGATCTGTACGATTGATTTGGATACAAATGAGTTAATGTATTCTGGAGCGAATAGGCCGTTGTGGATTATTGAAAATGGCGTGTTCAAAGAGATTAAGGCTACTAAAGTTGCCGTTGCTGGCTTCACTCCAGACGATCAAATTTTTGAAGAACATATTATTAAATTAACTCCAGATCTTAAATTCTATATGACATCTGATGGCTATGCTGATCAATTTGGAGGAGCCAGAGGTAAAAAACTAATGGTGAAGAAGATGAAAGAACTTGTTCTGCAGGTTTGTGATGTTGAATTTGAAACGCAGAAAGAGAGATTAGATAGTTACTTGAATGAATGGATGGGCGAACACGAACAGATTGATGATGTTTGCGTAGTTGGATTTCAATTTGACAAATGAATGTAGAGCGTTCGTTTTCAATGACTCGAATACAAAAGACAAAAGACTTCGCAGGTGACAGCCTCAGCCATATCCAACTATTCAATCTTGTAACAAAAAAAAGACGTCCAATAAATGAACGTCCTTTTTGGTTTGTTGCTTTAAATCTATTTTAAAACTCATTTGTCTTCTTGAATCTATCGTCTAGAATCTTTGTTCTAACAGCGAAGCGGTCTATACTGAGCCTGTCGAAGGGTAGTTGGATTTCAATTTGACAAATGAATGTAGAACGTCCTTTTTGGTTTGTTGCTTTAAATCTATTTTAAAACTC
>JBLFXO010000127.1:0-9180 GCA_047609865.1 Arenicella sp. | reverse complement strand
AGGAGGTAACATAGATGGTACCATGTTCAGTCCCTAACTTTTGCCAAGCAGTAAACCGAATAAATTCACCCGGCTTAGGATCGTTTATTTTCAAGCCAAATCCATACTTGTTTGTTGAGTCAAGTCTAACACTGTATTTTCCGCTCTTTGAAAACTCATCACTCCGGCATTCCCCACCATTTAGATAGATACCAGATTCTGTTGATGAAAACTTAGTTCGACCTTCATCCTCAAGAATTTCTTCCGCATCACATTCTACTGCGGCAGGAACTGAAATGGCAACCTCCTCTATAATGGGTCCTTCAATTATATTATCCTCTTTAGAACAAGAGCATAAGGCAAGAATTAAAAATATCAATAATAAATTTTTCATTAATCCATTCGGCTCGCGAAAATACTGAATTAATTTTAGCTCTTACTGCTAATTAGCAATTTCAGAAACTAAAGTGAGCTCTTTCTTTTTGCCTTTGATGTTTGAAAGGATCGTTAATCTAGAATAGGTAATTCCAATTTTGCTTGAAGTATCCCAGCTTACTGAAATCTTTGCTGTCTCGCCCGGGCTCAAAACAGATTGAGAAAGTTCATAGGTTAAACAATCACAATCCGTGCTAATCTCTCCAATTTCCAAAACTTTATCGCCGTTATTTTTGAATTGATAGTCATAAGTTAAAATATCGCCTTGTTTAGAGTCTCCGAAATCATGGGCCTGCTTTTCAAAATCCATTTTCGCATAAGATGAATCCTTAGTCACCAAACTAACTGACTGGATTTCAATTTTTCGCTCTAGAGCCGCTTTTCTACTATAAACTGAATTCTTTGCATCATTCGGATTATCTGAGATCAATTGATCTGCAGTGTATTCTCCAAAAGGAATTTTCACAAATGATAGACTTCCACCATTTGATGCGGTTCCGTTCAGGTAAGGCTTTAACACTCCTCCTTTATAAATTCTTAAAAACTTCATTAGACTACTAATCCTTCTCTTGGTAAGCCAAACATTGTAATCAGTTTTAGCCAAAGGCGAAGCGAATCCTTTAACAGTGATTTCAATTTCAAATCCTTTTTCAAGTTCTGGTAAAAGCAATCTCAAAAATTCATTCAAATCAATAACTCCTTGCTCAACGTATTGTACAAAAAAGTCTTCAATGTCTTCTTTTGCATCTTCAGCTGCATCACCATCAAGCCCTTCAGAATATTGTTTGTGATACTCTGACTTCAATTTCAAATAGGCATCATATGACGTCATATAAGTGAGCGTTGAAATAGAATCTCTGGTTCTAGGGTTTGGCTCATCATTATGAAAATATAATTTTACGGGTAAATGTTTATTCAAATCTTCTAAAGACTCAAATCTACTTGGCGGAACTATGATTGGCGGTAATGCCGCTGAAAACAAATCATTACAACAAGTTGGATTCTTAGCATAATTAACTCCTACTCTATTAGAAGACCAATAGAAAATATCTTCATCTGTATCTTTTACCAGGTAAGTATCATTTTGAGATGTATTGAAAGGAATACCCATATTGAATACCTTCATGAATCTCATTTGCTTGTTATTGTCTTGTGCATAAAACAAGTCATGACCACCAAATCCTGGATGATAAGAGGAACTGAAATAAAGCTTATTCTCTAAGGTGTCATAAAATGGGCTAATGTCATCATCAATGGAATTTACTGCTCTACCTAAGTTTCTAGCTTTCCCATATTGATTTTCATTTCGCAATGCAGAATACCAAATGTCTAAACCGCCTTGAGTCTTTATCTTATTTGAACAGAAAAAAAGATATTCTTTACCATTAATTTGAGTGATATGAGGCATTGTAGTAATTGCCCCTGGCGTATTAATAACGTCACCTAAACTATCAATGTCTACGATCTTGTCATTCTTCACTTTACCAACAAAAATCTTACAGTCATAATTTGAATTACATCTTGAGAAGTAGAAACGTGTTCCGTCAGGGCTATATGATCCATTTGCAGAATGAAAACCACTCTTATAAACACCTTTAAGTCTTATAGGGGTTTGAAAAACACTGTCTTGTTGTTCTGATGAGTAAATCTGTAAAGAGTATTCTTCGGTATACAACTCTTCAACGTAATTAACGGAATCAGCTTTCAAGGAAGTATAGTAAAGCTTCTTATCATGTAAAAAAGGAGCAAGCTCTGTATCTTTTGTGTTTATTGGCTCGTCAAGCTGCTTGAGTTCGTAATCAGTGGTGTCAATAATTGCCTTTTTTGCCCAAAGACATGATTTAATTTCAGCTTGACTTTTCTTGTATTCGTAACTCTTCTTCTTTTTCTTGAAGGCTTTTTTACAAATTTTCCAGTTCTCTATTGCTTCGTCATACTTACCATTATAATGCTGCATTGTAGCTAACCAGAAAATGGACCTTGGGTAAATTTTCGCACTCTCTTTCTTGTAAACGACTTCGTAATAATGCGCTGCTTTTGGGTAGTTTTTGTAACGTCTTAAAGCCTCAGCATACTTCCAATTAATTTCGACTCCAGTGGAATCAAGGAGCATTGCTTTTTTATAATACTGAATAGCATAAAAGAAGTCACCTTCAATCATTTTTTCATCTGCGAAGCCCATGAGTTGCGTGTACGATTGACCATAAGACTGCTGGCCAAATGACACGAAGAAAAGCAATAGAGTTAAAATTGCCTTATTGAATGAGAGCTTTAATCTTATCATAGGTAATCAGGGCAAATTCTATGTTGGATATCTTTTGGTTTGAATACACAAAGGATGTATTGAAGTGAAAATTCTAAACCGCCTCTTAGATTTGAAGCGGGTGTCAATTTTGAAAAGTTGATGTCATAACTTACTCCAGCTTTCCATTTATTATACTCAATTCCCGCTGTTAGATATGCCGCATCTTGGTTTCTAAACCAAACACCAGCATAAGGAGCTAAGAGTTCACCTTTTCTGTCTTTGATCAAATACCTTGCATTTGTTCCGAAGATTATTTCTTTATACTTCCCTTGAAACTGCATGAATAATGCAGGCATTATATCCCACTCAAAATTCAAAGGATACTGAGCTTTTGCGTGAATCACAACTCTTCGATCCCTTTTGATCAAATCATCTCCGTAAAAGCTTTGTTTGATTGTTGGAATATTAAACCATCCTATCCCCGCAACAACTTCTTTTCTATACTCAGGTCGAAATGCATAAATAGCACCTAAAGCCATATTGAATCCAGTTCGCTTGCTCGCTCCAAAATTCTCTTGAGTTGGCAAAGTTGGATCATAGTAATTACCATTGAATTGATTATCAAAGCTGAGTAATGAAAAATTAATATTTCTATGGTTGACTCCCATTTGAAGGCCTGGCGTCACCGAATGAATTGAGTCATTATCTAAATAAATTTGATAGGCAGTCGAAAGATTAAATTCTAAGGTACGATAGTTGCCATCACCGGCCGCATCATGAAACAAATTAACAGCATGATACAGTCCAGGAATTATCCAACCTTCTCTGTTCTCTGCTGAAATAGCAATGGTATTATATGGACGAGAAACTGAACGCCATTGACTTCTTTGATTAGCCGTAAATCTCCAGTCACAAGCATGATTTCCTGTTAATGCCGGATTTAAATAAACCGGATTCATATTAAATTGGGAAAAGTGGATATCCTGACTGAACGAAATGGATCCAATCACAGATAAGAATATGCAGAGAGCTAATTTCAAATTTATTTGAGAACAGTTACGTTACCTTTTATCAAAGTTTCTTGACCATCAAAACAAACAGCTGTTAGATGATAAACATATACATCAGGATCAACAGGTTCACCTTTAAATGTACCATCCCAACCAAGACTTTGATCAGTAGTTTCAAACATCAATTCACCCCAACGATCAAAGATCTTAAAGTTTATCTCTAGTAAATTCTGTCCCCTAACGTAAAGAACGTCATTTTCATTATCATTATTTGGCGAGAAGCCTGAAGGAACGAAGATGTAGACATCTCCACAAATAAATTCTTGGGTATAAACTGTGACTTGAGTTTTAGCTTCACAACCATTTCCACCGATTGTAACTTCAAATGTTGTAGTTTCATTTAAGGTGGCAGTTACTATTTGCCCAATTGGAACATTTAATTGCGCTTGAGGCCACCACACATACTGGAAACCAGAAGGGTACGCGGTCAAAACTGAAGACCCACCCTCTGGAATAGTATCAGGGTTTGCCACAGCTAAAACATCTGCTGGATCAATATAAGCAACATCTATCCAAATTGAATCATATATCGTACATCCTAAATTCGTCACGGCTGTCAAATAATACCATTGCGAAACTGGTGGTGAAACACTCGCCAATGAATCGCCTGGTCCAGTTGAAATCAATCCAATATTTGGTGACCAGCTGTAGTTCATTACGACTGAAGGAATCAAATTGTGTGCTTCTAAAATTAAGGTGTCGCCTAAACACATAGTGTCTACTCCGGTAAGTTCCATACCACCATCAACAAATTGGACGACCAGTGAATCGACCAGATCACAATCCGACCAGCCGTTTGTAGCTGTTACATAATAAGTAGTTGTTTGAGTAGGACTTATTGTAATCACAGAATCCATGGCTCCGGCATTTAAAACATTTGTAAAGTTCGGATCATCAGACCAAGTAAAGCTAATTGCCGAACCTTGTGAGTCAGCCGTTAAATCTTGAGTGAATGGGGCACACACAACTGTGTCATTTACATAAAGAATATCCAAGTCCAACTGTTCATAGACCGTTATTACTTTTTTAGCAGTGTCAATTAAATTACAAATTGTATCGGTAATTGAAATGATAATCTCGTAGGTTCCAGGATCAGTGAAAAGTAATTCGGGATTTACTCCACCTGTGATAACAGTTGCCTCAGGAGGGAATGTCCATATGGAATTTATCGTGTCATTACTTTCATTATCGAGAGTCAATGTGAAAGGAGCACAACCTTCTAAGGAACTCAGCTGAAAATCTGCAACTGGAATTAACTCAAAATCAAATTTAAAAAGCAAGTTATTACAACCACTCTGAATGTTTGCTCCTCCTAGAACATCCAAATTTTGTGATGACCAAGCCCCTGGTGATGTCGGGAAATCGGAATTACCCCAACATCCGCCGCAAACAGATTGATAAATAATTCCAAACTTGTCAAACCTTGAAGTACCTCCATCCACATGTTCAGCTGAAATCCCCCCTCCTAAATAAGTCCCGTACAACATACTCTGAGCATCCCTCTCTAATACGAAAAGATAAAAATTAAACCCATCACCATTCGTGGGTTGTAAACTACCTGTCGTAGTCGGCATCCCATCTAAGGGAGTTGCTTGTAATATATTAGCTCCCCAACCAGAGATATATACGTTTCCGCATACATCAACCAAAAATGCTGAAGGAGAAATATCCGGGTCCCCATCACCGTTTCCAATCAAGGTAGAATAGGTAACTGCAGTTAAGTCGGGCGACAATTTCGTGATAAATTGTCCAGAATTTGGATTAGAATAAGGAGAATTTATAATTGGAATATTACCATCCGTTTGCCCATAAATGTAAATATTATCCCATCTATCGATTTCAACAAAGTACGCCTGGTCATAGGTAGAAGTTCCAAAATATGTTGTTTGAGTAATACTAGATCCATCAGGAGTAATTTTTGAAACATAACCATCAGTGACACCTCCTTGATACGTTTGATATAACCCACCGACAGTGTTCGTTAAATCATTTGAGCATGTCCCTCCGGCAAGAATAATATTCTGACTAGAATCAATCTTAACTGAATAGCAAGCGTCATTTTCAGAGCCTCCAAAGTAAGTGGACCACATCAGAGATGAAAGGTCATTTGTCAATTTAAATAAAACACCATCTTGCTGTCCTGCATTAGCTCCTTGAAAACTATTTAGAACTGGAAAATCTGTCGACCTCGTACTAGATGCTATCATGACATTGAAGGCAGAATCTAACATAATTTCACCTCTAAATTGGTCGCCATAATTTGCAGTCAAAGAATCATACCACCCAATATTTTGATAGTTTTGAGCATAAGAAGTAACGTTATAATTAATGCCATCATTACCTGCCCCACCGACATAAGTTGAACCTAAAAGGGTCATACCGTCTGAGCTAATTTTTGTCACATAAATATCTGTTCCTTGATTGGTATAATACACTCCATTTTGAAGAAAATTTCCTCCTGGATCACCACCAGAGTGGGTATTTTGATATGCGTTTTGCATTGGGAAATCGGTGCTGGAAGTTGCTCCATATAAATAAATATTATTTAAGGTGTCGCAAATCAGACTATGTACCGTTTCGCTTCCATTTATTTCATCTCCACCGCCAACAAAATTTGTCCACAACATTTGTGCACCATCTGAAGAGTACTTTGAAAGGAAGACATCAGTTATACCATAATTAGGACCCTGTAAAGAATTAAAGTTTGATAAAGTACTCCATGCCGTACCAAGCGGTATTGGATATTGATTACCATAGATTGTCCCCCCTGAATAACCATCTCCGTTGTAAGCGTAGGTACCTGTCATCCCAAAATTATCAGTAGGTGAGCCGCTATAAGTTGCAAAAATCAATATGGGATCAATGACTAAAGGCAACTCTACGTCATATTCTCCTAAAAAGAATGAAATCAAATCTTCATTCAAATTAAATTCACTTTCTATCTCTTTTATTTTTCCATTTTTAATTTGATAGACAAAAGGTTTCTGTTCAATTATTTGACCCAAAGAGGTTTCTATAACCAATTCTCCATTTTTATTTAATCGAATCTTATCTTGCCCATGATATTTAACTTTAATGTCTGATGGATTCCCCCCAGGTTTAACAGTGTACTCATATTTTAGTTGGCCTTCTTTTTCAAACAACTTCAAATCAATGTTGTCGTAAAGGTTGACATAATTCAAATGACTAAAACCACGTACATCAGACGCCCATTTAGAAGGGTCATTACCCAAGAAGAAATTATAATATTCCTTTGTTTTATATTTTTTCTCTATGTCATAAGTAGGATTAGCACCTATAAATTCTGCAAAAACAAGGTGCTCGGTATATTTCGTCCCTTCCTCTACTTCCATTTCTAATCCGGCGTGATGGAATTCTCCATAATTAGTAAACTGATAAAGAATACCTCCGTTTTCTAACCAAATGTTCCCTGCAGTCAGTGATGCTCTGAAATGAACTTTTTCTGGCCATTGATTCTTATTTTCAAGAAACTTGTAGAGACCTTTATCATGATCGATATCTTGACTAAAAGCTGTAAAGCCCAAAACCAGCACTAAACTATAGAGTATGCCTTTCAATAATCGCATGTTTGCAAGATAAGAATTTAAAACTTAAAACATTGGGTCTGTCCAATAGACGTAAACATAAGGGCAAAAGTTGACTGCTGATCGCCTTGTTTTTTTTAAAGAACTTTCAAACTATTATTTTGAAGTGGATTTTTCTATTCAAAAATTAATTATTTTTACCCGCACAAAAGACAAAAACTAAAAAGATGTCAGAAAAATATTCAGCTCAAATTAATGAGTTCATGGACAAAGTCAAAGTACTTAACGGACATGAACATGAGTTTTTACAGGCGGTAGAAGAGGTTGCAGAAGCAATTATCCCGTTTATTGATGCTAATCCAAAATATGCAGGAATCAACCTACTTGAAAGAATGGTTGAGCCGGAAAGAACGCTAATGTTTAGAGTTCCTTGGATTGACGATAGTGGAAAAGCGCAAGTGAACAGAGGATTTAGAATTGAATTCAACTCTGCAATAGGACCTTACAAAGGTGGATTAAGATTTCACCCATCTGTAAACTTATCGATCTTGAAGTTTTTAGGATTCGAGCAAGTTTTCAAAAATTCATTGACTACACTTCCAATGGGTGGAGGAAAAGGTGGAGCTGATTTCGATCCAAAAGGAAAGTCAGACAACGAAGTAATGAGATTCTGTCAATCTTTTATGTCTGAATTACAAAGACATATTGGACCAAACACAGATATCCCTGCTGGAGATATTGGAGTTGGAGGAAGAGAGATCGGATATATGTTCGGTCAATACAAAAGATTAAGAAATGAATTTACTGGAGTTTTGACCGGAAAAGGTAGAAACTGGGGTGGATCATTAATAAGACCAGAAGCAACTGGATACGGAACAGTTTATTTTGCGAAAGAAATGCTTGCAACCAAGAATGATTCTTTTCAAGGAAAAACAGTTACAATCTCGGGATCTGGAAACGTAGCACAGTATGCCTGTCAAAAGGTAACTGAGTTAGGTGGAAAAGTAATCACTTTATCAGATTCAAAAGGATACATAGTTGATCCTGCTGGAATTGATGCTGAGAAGTTAGCTTGGATTTTGGATCTTAAAAATAATAAAAGAGGTAGAATCTCAGAATATGTTGCACAATTCCCAGGCTCAACTTTTAACGAAGGAAAAAGACCTTGGGGAGAAACTTGTGATGTTGCTTTACCTTGTGCTACTCAAAATGAGTTAGATGGTGATGAAGCTGCTACATTAGTTGCTAACGGATGCATCTGTGTTGCTGAAGGAGCTAATATGCCTTCAACGCCTGAAGCGATTGCTAAATTTCATGCTGCTAAGATTTTATTTGCTCCTGGAAAAGCATCAAATGCTGGAGGAGTTGCTACTTCAGGTCTTGAAATGTCTCAAAATTCATTAAGACTTTCTTGGACTGCTGAAGAGGTGGATGAAAAGCTTCACACCATTATGGTTTCAATTCATAACGCATGTGTAGAATATGGAACTGACAATGGATATGTTGACTATGTGAAAGGTGCAAATATTGCAGGCTTCGTAAAAGTAGCTGACTCAATGATTGATCAAGGAGTTGTTTAAGACCAATTTTAAATAATATTAAACGGCTATCATTTATGATGGCCGTTTTTTTTGTGGGATAATTTCAGAAATTTGAGTCTATGTTTTCTGGAGAATAATTTCAGTCGCTCCGGTTTGAGAATTCATAAAATCTAGAACCTCTGATTTCATATTTTTATCCTTCACAAAATTCAAGGCTTTTTCGAATGAAAGCGAGTCGCTTATTTGAAACCCAATACCTTTATCCACAAAGATCTTGGCCTCTGGAAATTTATCCGTTCGATTTCCAAAAATTGTAGGCAATCCAAATGCCGCGGGCTCTAAGATATTATGGAGGCCAGTTTTAA
>JBLFXO010000126.1:0-9252 GCA_047609865.1 Arenicella sp. | reverse complement strand
TACTCCTAAAACTGACTTTGAACCCATTAATAATCCTATCGGAATTAACAAGCCCATCTTTCTTACAAAGTTAAGTGAAGACAGAATTCCCCATTTTTTACCTGAGCGTTCTGAACCACCAAATAACATTACTTTCCCTCCGGAACCTATCAACTTCATATCCTTTTTGAAAGTTGAACCGGCAATAGGATTAAATGTCACCTGTAGTTTTTGATCTTTCGTAATTTTCGGGATTTCCAAGGAGTAATCTTTTTCTCTATAATTGATTACATGATCTGCTCCTTGAGATTTCATATAATCTAACTTCTCACCAGAACCTGCGTTTGCGAAAACTTCACATCCTTTCAGTTTACATAATTGAATGACTGCTGTTCCAACTCCACCAGCTCCTGCATGAATCATTACTTTATCATTTGGATATAGATTAATGGCATCCCAAGACATGTAATAAGCAGTTGCATATTGAACAGCTATTGCGCATGCTTCACCGGCATTCATATCTCCAATTTCAGCACAAGCATCTATGCCGGTAACGGCATACTCAGCATATCCTCCAAATCTGGTAAAGGCAACGACCCTTTTGCCCAAGATGTCTTTTGGAACATCCTGACCAATTTCATCAATTACACCAACAACTTCGTATCCTACAACGCAAGGCATTTTTGGAGCAGCATCATAAAGACCTCTTCTTGCCATGACATCTGCATAATTCAATCCAAAACATTCGACTTTGATCCGAACTTCTCCTTGTCCAGGACGGACGTCAGCAACATCTTGAATTTTAAGTGCCTCTTCGGCATTACCCTTTTTTATAAGTACTGCTGCCTTCATAAAATTGAATTAAATTTATTTCCCACTTACGACAACAACAAATTCTCCTTTGATGGGATTTGTCTCGAAATGGGCAATGAGTTCGGTAGATGTTCCACGAACAGTTTCCTCAAACTTCTTAGATATTTCACGGCAAACAGCAATCTGTCTGTCTTCTGCTAGCAACTCTTTTAACTGGGAGAGTGCTTTCATTATTCGGTGAGGGGATTCATAAAAAACGACTGTTCTTTCTTCCTCTGCTATATATTGAAGCCGCGTCTGTCTTCCTTTTTTATGGGGCAAAAACCCTTCATAAACAAACTTCTCAGTCGGAAATCCTGAGTTCACAAGTGCCGGAACAAAGGCCGTAGCACCGGGCAAACAGTCCACTTCAATTCCTTCTTTGATACATTCTCTAACCAATAAAAAACCTGGGTCTGAAATACCAGGAGTACCCGCATCCGAAACCAAACCGTAATTCAATCCGTTCTGAATCTCTTCTACAATTCTAGCAACAACTTTGTGCTCGTTATTGAGGTGATAAGCGATTAGCTTATTTTGAATCTCGTATTTAGTAAATAGATTTTTGGTTGTTCTGGTATCTTCAGCGAGAACGGCATCCACTTCTTTCAACAATCTAATTGCTCTGAAAGTAATGTCTTCAAGATTACCAATTGGGGTTGGGATGACATAGAGCTTTCCCATCTATTCGAAACTTACGACATACTTAGATGGATAAAGCTTTCCGGTCACATAGATTTTATCAGTAACTGAATCATAGGCAATGCCGTTGAAATAATCAACACTTACCGGTTGCATGTTCACTATTTCAGAACAGTCAATACGAGACAGAATTTTACCGTTTGCGGTATCAATTTCTATTATCTCATTCTCTGTATAGATGTTCGCAAACAATCTATTCCCAATTAATTCAAGCTCATTTATTTGAACCGCAGAAGATTGATTATCAAAAATATAAAGCTCTTTAATTATATCCATTGTTTCAGGGTCTCTCCAGAATATTTTATCCGATCCATTACTCATGATTAACTGCTCGCCATTGTTAGTCAGACCCCAACCATCACCAACATATGTAGACTCTCCAATTTCATTGAAATCCATGTCATACTGTTTGCATAAACCTGCTTGCCAAGTAAGTTGATAAATCACACTATCCAAAATCGTAATCCCTTCTCCAAAGTAATTTGAAATTAAATCTTTCTTTCTTAGCAATGTTCCTGATTTAGGATCAACTTCGGCAATATATGAGGTGCCATATTGACCTGTACTCTCATACATAGCGCCCTTGTAAAATTCAAAACCTTGCGTATACGAAGTACCATTATGAGGTAATTCTTCAAGAATCTTAACCGTTTTCATTTCAGGAATAATATCTGAAAAGAAAGTAATCTTTTGCTTTCGTGAATATTGGTTATCATCATCAGAATTATAGAATAGCTCCAAATCAAGATTCCCGACCGGTAGGTCTTTCGTATCAAAAGTAATTGAAGTTTCGCCCGAAGGAATGTTTTCACTAACCAAAATCCCTCCAACATATAATTTCAAATTAGATACATCTTCAGGTGAATTAATTTTCAATGCAACAGTAACCTCTTCGCCAATAGTATACATTTGGTTATTGGCCGGAGAGATGATTTCAAGGGCGGGGATATCAAGAACAATACTCTCTGGTGGATCTGATTTGCATTGATTAAAAACCAATAACAAGGCAACAATCACAATTGGAATTACAATCCTATACTTCTTTTTCATCAATTAGAAATTTGCGATCATTTCCATTAATACTTGTTTCTTTCTTGTAGATACCGGAACTCTAGTTCCGTCACGCATGATAATGTACCCATCAGATTTGATGAATTCTTTAATGAATGCTGTATTTATTAGATGTGATTGGTGAACACGAATGAAATTATGGTCGCTCAACAGTTTATCAAACTCTTTCAATGTTTTTGTAACTAGTAGTTTAGTTCCATCAAGAAAATAGAACATTGTGTAATTGATGTTAGACTCGCACCTCAGTATCTCGTCAACATTAACAATATGAATCTTCTCTAGCGTATTTAGCGCGATACGTTTAGGTTGGCTAAAGTTTTCCTTCAATAATTCAATACGTTCGGCTGGTCTATCCTGTCCTTCAATTTTTGAAACGGCATCCATTAATTCATCAGGATCAATTGGCTTCAACAAGTAATCTACGGCTGAAAATTTAAATGCTTTTACAGCAAACTCATCCGAAGCCGTTGTAAATATCAATTTGAAATTCACTTGAGGAAGAATCTCTAATAAGTCAAAACCAGTTCCGTCTTGCATTTGAATATCCAAGAAAACTAAGTCTGGCTCTAATTCTTTGATTGCTTTTGCACCAGTAACTACACCTTCTGCACTACCAACCACTTCAATGTTGACGCAGTAATTTTCTAAATCAGAAGTCAATACCGTAATCGCTTCTGGAATATCATCTATTATAACTGCTCTTATCATCTTATAAATGGTTTTTAATTTCCTTCACACTTATTTGATTATGTGAAGTGTCGTAAACACTTATGCCATCTCTCACCAAAATTATTTGGGGAGATTCATGTTGAACAGCAAATTTATTAGCCAAAAGGCTTGAGATATTTCTGTTCGCAATTAAATCTACATAAATTGGGGTAACTTGTTCATCTAAATCCCAATCATTTTCTAATCTACTCTTTGCCATTGATGAAATAGAGCAACGGGTACTATGCTTAAAAAACATAATGGTTTTGTGATTTGACTCTTCAATAAATTGCGACAATTGCTGTTCATTATCAAAGCGAGTCCACTTGATATTCTCTGCACTTTTTGATCCAAACGAAAATAATCCCATATTTAAAAAGCTGATTTAAATTGATCTAAGAAACGTACGTCATTCTCTGAATAGAGACGTAAATCTCCCACTCTATATTTTAATTGAGCAATACGCTCTACTCCCATTCCGAAAGCATATCCTGAATAGACGTTTGGATCTATGTTTGCTGACACCAAAACATTAGGATCAACCATTCCACATCCTAAAATTTCTAACCAACCAGTATACTTACAGACATTGCATCCTTCAGAATTACAAATAGTACATGAAACATCTACTTCAGCACTCGGCTCAGTAAAAGGAAAATATGATGGTCTTAATCTAATCTTAGCAGTGCCTCCGAACATTTCTTGTGCGAAGTATAATAGCACTTGCTTTAAATCAGCAAACGAAACATTCTTATCAATATAAAGACCTTCAACTTGGTGGAAAAAACAATGAGCACGCGCAGAAATAGCTTCGTTTCTATAAACTCTACCTGGTGAGATTGTTCTAATTGGAGGTTTCTCATTCTCCATTACTCTAACTTGCACCGAAGATGTATGTGTTCTCAGTGCCATCTCATTTGCACCTTTCTCAATGAAGAAGGTGTCTTGCATATCTCTTGCAGGATGTTCAGGCGGAAAATTAAGGGCGGAGAAGTTATGCCAATCATCTTCAATCTCAGGTCCTTCAGAAACTGAAAACCCAATTCTCCCAAAGATCTCAATGATTTCATTTCGAATCACAGCTAGCGGATGACGAGATCCTAATTCAACTTCTTCACTAGGTCTCGTTAAATCAATACCTGAAGAAGAAGATTGATTTCTACTTGCTAAAGCCTTCTTAGCAATATCAAATTTTCCTTCAGCAGCTCCTTTTAAAGCATTGATGAGTTGCCCCACCTCCTTTTTACTTTCATTAGGAACTGTTTTCAACTCTTTATATAAGTCTTTCAGGCAATTTTTAGAGCCTAAAAACTTTATTCTAAATGATTCAATCTCATCATTAGTTTTAAGGATTGCTGCTTCTATTTCAGCTTCTAAAGCACCTATTGTTTCTTTCAATTCCATTAGTGATTGTAACTTTTAGCCTATGCTGATTGTTTTACTTATAACCAGACAAAGATTTTACAGTACGAAATTACAAAAAATAATTTATGAAATCTTTATCAAAAACCCTACAAATATTGACGGTTGGACTCGTCTTAATTTCAATTAATATCTCTTGTAAAAAAGAGAAAGATACGCTCGTAAAAATAAGAGTATTGAATGAGCAAAACGAAGTTGTTGAAAACGCAATGGTCAGGCTTTGGCCAAACCCAGACCCGGTGCTAGGAGCAATGATTCCAGCGGATACAGCTTATACGAAAGATGATGGATATGCCTACTTTGATTATACAAAAGACTTTAATTTAGGCCAAGCCGGATTCAGAGTATTAGACATTGAAGTAAGGTCGGATGAGTTAGTTGGGGCCGGTATTATAAAAATAGTGGAAGAAGAATTATCAACTCAAACAGTAATAATTAGTCAACAATAATTGAATAAAAAACCAACCATAATGATTTGAATCACGTTTGTAAGTCAACAAAAGCGAACTTTTTTAGAAAATTGTCGTATTTTTGTTAGAGACAGTGTTTCAAAACACTATTAAAAAAATCGAAATGAATAAAATATACGCTAAAGCTGGATTAGGATTAATGCTAGTAGCATTCTTAGGATTATCTACTCTACAGTCATGTAGAAAAGAGCAACCAACAGTTGCAAAAATTAGAGTAGTTGATACTTCTGGAGCTGTTTTTCCAAATGCAATGGTTAGATTATATCCGACACCTTCAATCATAGAGCACGGAGCAATCATTATTGATGATACTTTGTTTACTGATGTGGATGGCTATGCAACTTTCGATTACACTGACATGTTCAATTTAGGACAGGCAGGATTTACAGTGTTGGATATTGAAGTTAGAAGCGGAGATACTTTATACGGTGAAGGAATTATTAAAATTGTAGAAGAAGTAATTTCTGAGGAAACTGTTATATTACAGCCTTAGGAATCTAAAATATATAAGCACCCTGCCTTGTTTCAAACTCGGTAGGGTTTTTTTATGTCAAAATCTAAGGTCAGCGAATTGATTTAGTATTTTTGCATCATGGTTAAAGAGCAAATAGAAAATGCCTTAGGCGTCTCTGATTCAAAGCTAGTTCACTCAAATAAAGAGTATGGCTTTGACATCTTTCATATCATACAAGACAAACTGCCTTATCAGCTTTTATATACCGTTGGACTAAGTAATAATATTCAAGATGTTGACCAGAAAAATGCAGGTCTTGAAAAAATAGAATTGTACTTCGCATTGCCATCATTTTGGAACATTGACTTACATTCTTGGCCTATTCAATGGCTTAACAGAATCACCCAAGTTCCGCAGAAAAACAATACATGGTTCGGAATGGGAGATACAATTCCGGCTGGGAATCCCCCAGAGTTTTTGCATGACGCTTTTGATGCGAACCATTTTATGATTTGTTCTCCAGACTTTTTAGCAGAAGACCTAAGCGGAGAGAAATGGGCCGAAAGCGAATTTAAGATGTTGGCGGTAATGGTTCTATTTCAAAATGAGGTTGACTATAAACTTCGAAATTCTCACACTGTATTGCAGAAAAAGCTAAGGAAGAAAGCTGTAAATGAAGTATTGGACACCTATAGAACATCAGTTTGCAGAAAGCGAATCATTGGCATAATCTAATTACCACAATTGGTAATCAAGAGAAATATTCTCATAACGAGAAGTTGGTTTCTGTTTTCCCCCTGATATCTTGGCCACGCTCCAATTCATATTTGAAAACCTCGCTGTTATGACAAGTATCCAAGATAAATAATTTTAGAACTGCTTTCAAGCCATCAAAAAGCTATTCTAATTCTGCATGGCTAAACCAAATTTCGCCGGATCATTAAAATCCATAACATGTGTGCAATAGAAGTAATCAAAATTCACATCTAAAACACCGTGGCCTGCAATGAATAAGAGTACTACATCATTGGCATTAGCATTAGTGAAGAAATCTTTAAGACCAAAAATGTTTGCCTTAGTAACTTGATCATTCACTAATAGCTGAGAATGGACTTCATTATAAGTGCTTTGAGAATTGAATAAGGAAATCACATCCTCTGCGTCCTTAGCCGCATATTGTAAGTTGAAATTCCCATTTTGTAAGCAGAAACACCCAATCCCGAAACATATAAATCACCCTTTTGTTTTGCCTCATGTTTCAGGCACACTGTTTCTCGCAAAGGCCCTGCAACCACTTTATTTAGAATCGAAATTTCAACTTTGTTCTCTCCATCAATCAAATCGCAAATTAATTCATCTGAATAGGTCTTCATATTTTCCCATCCAACCTGAGATTGCCAAGAACTTATTGTCAGGAGCATCAGCAACAGAGTAGATTATTCCCTTAAAACCAACACCGAAACTGCCAAGAAACTCCCATCAATTCTACCGTTTTCAGGATTCCAAATCATACAAGCCATATCAAAACATCCCGTTATTTTATTTTGATTGGCATCTATGGCAACATCCTAAATGATGACTACTATTTTCTTGGCAAGGACAAGAGAATCTAAGCAAAAGGACTACAGTTAGACAAACCATTTTCATGACAATCTGTTTAGATCAAAATTAATCCGCCTTTAGCTTGATTTGCTAAGGGAAATACTGTAATTTGTGTCTTGAAAAAATTACTCTAAAACGGCAGACCACTAAGGGTCACACCTCTAGTGCAAGAAAAAAGGTTAAATATGTTCAATTTGTGCTTATTAACCCGTAGTTATTGTTTAAATTTGAACGGAAATTTAGGTTATGTGATGAAACATACCTAACTTATACAGTGAAAAGAACTATTTACGAATTGACTTAGCTATGCAACGACTGACTCCAGCAGAGGAACAGGTAATGTTAAGATTGTGGGGCCTTCAAGAAGCTACGGTACAGGATATAATCAATTTTTATCCCGCACCTAAACCTGCTTACAACACCACCTCAACCATTGTGAGAATCCTTGAAAGAAAGGGTTATATCAAGCATAAGAAAAAAGGGCGTGGATACATTTACCTGCCCAAAATAAGTAAGAATGACTACAAGTCATACCTTGCCAAATGGTTATTAGAAAACTATTTTGAAGGATCAAATCAAGATGCTATCAATCATTTTAACGAAACAAAAAGCCTAGACGAATTACTTTAGTTTCGTTTTACTCGGGAAAATTCTATCTCTCAATCTTAATATTGGCATTTCAAAAAATTTGTAGGACAAAAATGATGTCACTACAGTTAGAGAGAAAGTGATCATCAGAAACAATACATAGTTCCTTATTGTATCTACCTCAATACTATAATCTCTATAAAACTTATAAATCACATGTATCCAAATAATGTGGTACACATATAAACCGTAACTAATTTTACCCAGTTTGGTGAACACATTCTTCTCAGAAAATCTAATCTTCGAATCTTGCGGAATAAAAATCAAGAGGAGCCCGGTAAATACCGTGGCCGTGATAGTGTAGTAAAGCACTTTAAGAATATAAACATCTCGTTCAAAAATTGCAGCTAAGAAAAATATCATCAAAACAACCCCAGCAACATAAGACCACCTCACCCAAAGAGGTATTCTGTTTACGAAATCGGCCACTTTTTTATAGTTAGTAGCAACATAAAAACCAAGTAAACCGCTAATCGAAAAGTAATCCAAATTCGAGAATAGGCCATGCCAGGTAACACGGTCATTGCCATAAATGCTTGGTTCAAAAACTCGCCATCCAATTGCAAACAAAACACTTGTTATCAAAAAGACCGGTATCCATTTTTTCTTAAGAAAGAAGAATACAATCATCCATAAAATATAGAACTGCTCCTCAATACATAGTGACCAGAAAACAGATAGTGGAGTAGTCTTAGGAACATTGTCTTGAATAATCATTTGAATGTTCTCTGTAAAAGTCAGAGAAAACCTCCAGTCAGGCTCATATCCCCCTCCGTTCATGTGAAAGCCTATGTGTTGAGCAAAGTCAGGAGGAATGACCAAAGCAATTAGCACCATCAGATAAAACAAAGGCCAAATTCTAAAAGCTCTTCTAATAAAGAATCTTTTAGGGCTAATGTTACCTTGGTTAATCTTATCAAATGTAAGAATGTAGGTGATTAAGAAGCCACTTAAGACAAAGAAAAAGCTAACGCCAATTCCACCACCATAAGTGATATATTCTTTAGCCCAGGATATCCATTCAGGATTACTTGCTGCCATGACTAATGGCGCGTGTAATAAAAATACTTTTAGAAAAGCGAAAAAGCGAAAGGCATCAAACGAATGAAAATGCAGCTTCTTCATTTCTACTCTTCAATATCCATCAAATCAACAGTGAACCCAACGTCTAAAACCTCAGGCAAGATCTCTTCCCGCATGGCATGTTCAATTTTAAAAATGTACTTGCCAGCAGTCGCAAATCTACCACCTCTTGAAATCAACATTTTGTTTTCAACGACAGTTCCAGAACTTTCACCATACCACTCACCGTTAGGAGCTGCTAAAATGTACTCAATAGTATCT
>JBLFXO010000125.1:0-9297 GCA_047609865.1 Arenicella sp. | reverse complement strand
AGTAAATAACATCATTAAGATTGTGACAAAAAATGGCACATATTGCGTCCATCCTGACTTCAACATTCCCAAAATTGATTTAGGACTTGCTAATTTAAATCCAATCAAAACTAGCACGGCAGCTAATGTAGATCTAGGAATCATATTTAGTACACCTGGAATTGCCAATACAAATATTAAGAGAAAAGCTCCATGAATAATTGCTGAATTCTTTGATTTGGCACCTGCTCCAATATTCGCTGAAGATCTTACGATAACTTGAGTGATTGGTAAACCTCCTAATAATCCAGAAATAACGTTTCCGACTCCTTGAGCTTTTAATTCTTTGTTCATTGGTGTTCGACCTTTGTCAGGGTCCATCTTGTCAGTAGCCTCTACACAAAGTAATGATTCAATACTCGCCACAATGGCTATCACAGCGGCCACCGTATACACTCTGTAGTCATTAAGCGCGGTAAAATCAGGAAATAGAAATTGCGCTTTAAATTCTGTTAGATTACTTGGAGTCGGTACAGAAACCAAATGCTCACCTTCAATAAAAAACCCTGGAATTCCTGCGAATGCAAGAACTAAAAGTACTGACACAACAATTGCCAATAATGGTCCGGGAATAAGACTTAAAAGCTTCAAAGACTTAATCTTTTTACTGCCCCAGATAATTAATAATATCAGAGAAATTATGGCAATAACCAATGCTCCCCAATGAAGATTGATTACGGCATAGTAGAGTTCTGAGAAGGTATTATGGCCATCTGCTTGCAGAAATTCCATATTGCCCTCTGCATCTTTATCATAACCAAAAAAGTGCGGAAATTCTTTCAGAATTATTGTAATTCCAATTCCCGCTAACATTCCCTTGATGACTGAAAAGGGTATATAATAGGCTATGAAACCGCCTTTTAAAAAGCCGAATATTATTTGGAGGACACCGGCAATCATAACGGCGAGAGCGAACTTCTGGAAGCCTCCATTCTCAAAGCCTCCAAAGGCAACAATTGCCGCGGCAATTATTGGTATTAGACCAGCAGCTGGGCCAGACACCCCATAACGTGAACCACTTAAAAATCCAACTATAATTCCCCCAACAAAACCTGCGATAATCCCAGGAAAAACAATTCCTCCAAAATCTTTAAGATTTGCCTCTCCAGAATAGGCCGTAGAAGCCAAAGAGATACCCAAACACAATGGCAGGGCTACGAAAAACACGACTAGTCCTGAGGCCAAATCGAATTTTATATTACTTGATTTACTTTTATTTTCTTTCATTTTCATTTTTTATCCATAACAATTTGAGTTCCTTAAAAAAAGGAAGACTCCATATTCAAATTAATTTGAGATTGTTAGGATATCCGCGGAGGTGGAACTTGGACTCCAATCTCGAATCCCGAATAATCATGAAAGTGGTGAAAGAAATTCTTGCTAAGACCTGCATCAGAAGCGAGATCATTATTCGCAAAAGAATCGAAAAACTTCTCTAATTCTTCCATCTCCTTTTCCTCTTTCTCTTCCAAGTCCTTCTCTGTTTCTTCTTCGCTAAGTTCCATTTTTAAGTCATCAACGTCAGAGAAGATGTTTAACAATGGTTTACCAACAAATAAGAAAAGACAAAGAATTACCATTGCTTTGAACAAGAAAGCTCCGGCCTCAGAATTTCGAAAAAGAATTCTATTTTTCATTCACTACTAAAGTAGTTATTAGTTTTTTATTTCAGGCGGATTATTAGGCCTTTTATAGGATAATATCGTTCAATTAACCTGAGAGGAGGAATAAGACTGTTTTTACAATTGTTCAAAAAATAGCACCACGCTTAACCTAAAAAGTTCACAAAATTCTCTATATTTAGCTACACAAAATTAAAGATGACCCTAACCATAGAAGGAAAAAGAAGATCTCTTAAAGTTGACATTAATACGGAAACTGGCGTTTTTCTATTTGCAGGTGTTTCTCTTCCGGAGAACACCAATATCTTCTTTGAGCCAATTCTTGTTGAATTACAAGACTATTTCGCTAACCCAAGAGAGGAAACAAAAATCGACTTCTTTGTTGAATACTTGAATACTAGTTCTGCTTTGTTTTTGAGAAGAATTGTTATGATAGCTGAAGAAAACTGTGCAGTTACCAAAATGAACATCAACTGGCATTTTGAAGAGGATGATGAAGATATCAAAGAATTTGGCGTAGACTTTAAGTCAATTTTTAAGAAGGTAGATGTTAACCTGATTGAGGTTGATGAAAACCCATATGCTTAGTGGATTTCATCCCAACAAGACTTACATAAATCCCCGGTACTCTTATCTATTGTTTTTATTGATTCGTTTGCGTCATTCATTAAGCAGTTTGGTTTTGGACAATGGCTAAGCCCAAGGACATGACCAACTTCGTGGCAAGAAATCCTAGTCAATCTTTTATAAAATAGCTCATCTCCGACATTTTTACGAAGTCTATTACTTGAAACGACACAAGCGTTCCCTCCTACTCGACCTAATCCAAAAATTCCGAAATCATTATACTGCCATTCTGGATCTTTGACATCCGTTCTTCCAGCATCCTCATATTTAGTAATTGAAATATCCTGATTTGTGAGACCTATCAGCATGTCAACAGAGTCTGGAACATGATTACTTATCCACTCAACCAAAGTATCACCTCTATATCTCGGATAACGAATTTCGGTGTACGCGTTTGCTGGAATTGGAATGTGATCGTAAACCAGAACTTCAAAACCATACATCCGCTTGATGGCCTCCGACACCGAATCAACTTCTGCTTCATTGATGTTCCCAAAAGGCTGAACACCAACAATGGTCTCCTCATCTTCCCAAATAGAAAACTCATTTTGTTCATTACAGGAAACAAAAAGAGCAACTGCACTAAATACAATTGCTCTTAAAAATTTTTTATCTTTCATATGTAAACACTTACTTCATATCTATGGCCTGAAGTGTGTTTAGCATTAATGATGCAATGGTCATAGGGCCCACTCCTCCTGGCACTGGAGTAATGTACGAAGATTTAGCCGCCACCTCGTCAAATTTAACATCTCCTAACAGTTTAAATCCAGACTTTTTAGAAGCATCCTCTACACGTGTGATTCCTACATCAATTATAACAACGCCTTCTTTCACCATATCGGCAGTTAAATACTCTGCTTTACCCAAAGCAACAACAATAATATCCGCTCTTTTAGTTATTTCACTTAAGTTCTTTGTTCTCGAATGTGTAAGTGTCACCGTACAGTTACCCACTGTAGTGTTTCTTGCCATCAAGACACTCATTGGAGACCCTACAATATGACTTCTGCCAATTACAACACAATCTTTGCCTGAAGTTTCAATATCATATCTGTCAAGCAATTCGAGAATTCCAGCTGGCGTAGCCGGCAGAAAACAAGGCAATCCTAACATCATTCGTCCTAAATTTTCAGGATGAAATCCATCTACGTCTTTCATAGGATTCACTGCTAACGTCACTTTGTGTTCATCAATATGATCTGGTAATGGCAATTGAACAATAAATCCGTCAATGTTGTCATCATTATTTAATTCATCAATTTTAGCTAACAAATCTGCCTCAGTTACTTCCACCGGCAACTCCACTAAGGTAGAATCAAATCCAACCTTTTCGCATGCCTTTACTTTCGCATTCACATAAGTCAAACTGGCGCCATTCGCTCCGACAATTATAGCAGCTAAATGAGGAGTCTTCTTTCCTTGATTTTTAAGTTCAATTACTTTCGTAGCAATTTCCTCCTTAATTTCATTTGATGTTTTTTTACCGTCTAATAGTTCCATATGAGTGATTATCGTTCGTTCTAAATGTAAGCTTAATTATTTTCTTTTTTAATTTCTTCTAAATCAGTTTCGTCCACTTTCCCTCCATCATTTCCCCAGGCGTTCAAAATGTAGTTAACAACCTCAATTGCCTCTTCTTCTGTCACTTCTTGAGCTGGCATGATTGAGCTATACTCAATTCCATTCACTGTCATAACTTCGTCCGAACCATAAATAACTTGTTTAAGAGCACGTCTTGGTTCTGCCATCAAATAATCACTATTAGCAAGAGGTGGAAAGGTTTTCTCTAAGCCGTTTCCATCTTTCATGTGGCAAGCAACACAGCTTCTATCATAGGTAGTCTTACCTTCCTTAAACTCGCTGTTTGCTGGCAACTGATCGTAATCCTCTTCATCTGAATCTTCACTTCCAGAACAAGACAGAATCAATAATGGAAGAAATAAGAAATGGAATTTCATCTTAATAATTTTCTCCAAAATTAGTTGATTTCAACATAATTCAATTGATTTAACTGCATATATCTAACCCCCATGCTCAATGTATCAAACTCAATGATTTGTAAGGAAGGCGATAAAGTAGGGAATTCACTTACCGTGTATGGTTGCAAACTAAAAGTAACCTTGCCTAAGTAAAGTCGATTGTCTGCTGTGAACCAATCCTTCACTTTTGTTTCTTCAAACAATTTGGAATTTCTAAAATATTCGACTTTCCCAGTTCCGTCAGAATTGATGAACACAATTTCCCATTGATCGTCAGCAGAATAATGTTTCCAGTCACCAACTAGAGAGGGTGAAACATCAATAAGTTTCTCTTTAGAACATCCAAAGGAAATTAGAATGATTGAAAATATTAAAACAGTTTGTTTCATTTGAACTAAAGATAAACAATCGTTTTAATCTATTAGAATGAAAGGAAATGAAAACACTTTTTTAATTCTTAGAAGAGGCTGATTAAGAATTCTTTCTCTTGTTGATTATCTGTGAGGTCGATAGCCTTTTGTAAATTGATTTTGTAATCAGCAATTCCTAGCTCTTTTTGAAAATTTGAAAGGATCGAAAAATATAGGTGATTGTCATTCAATTTACTTTCATTCATCTCTTGTAGCTCTTTCAAGGCAACTTCAGTTCCTTTTGCTTGCCCTAAAATCACCAATCTATTTAAATCATAAATGAGATTGTTAGATCTACTTTGGAGGGTATCGTAAAGACTCAAGATATTATCCCAATCTATGTTTTCAAAGGACTTAGAAATTGCATACTCTCTAGCTATAGCAGCTTCGAATTGATATTGAGAAAAGTTCTCACTATTTGCGCTTGTGGCTAAAAAATGAGACCCCATATTTATGAGTTCGTAGTCCCATAGTGATCTATCTTGATTTTTAAAAATGACAATCTTTCCTTCTGAATCAATTCGTGCATCAAATCTCGATAATTGGTAGCACATAAGTGCAATTAGAGCCTTCAACTCAGAAGTATCGCATCCTTCATTATTGTGCAGAACACCTGCCAATCTTAGGGCATCTTCGCACACTTCTTTTTTAATGAGATTTTCTCCTGAATGAGCAGTGTATCCACTATTAAAAAGAAGATAAATTACTTTCAAGACGCCATCTAATCTTGAAGTTAAATCTTTATCTGCTGGAACTTCTAAATCGCCAACTTCTGTCTTGAATTTAAGTTTCGCTCTTGTTATTGCTTTTTTGACTGCCTCTGTTTGTTTGAACAATGCCCTAGCGATTTCTTTGTTACTGAATCCACACAAAAGTTTGAGACTCAGCATTACTTGCTCAGTTTCTTTCATTGAGGGATGACAACAGGCGAACATCATTTTTAATTGATTGTCCTGAATCCCCTCATTTAAAGAGAAATCTCCATCTACATAGTCCGTCATAATTTCAGGATTGAACATGATGGTCTTGCTTTGTCTTCGCAAGACATCAATAATTTGATTGTGAGACACCCTGTACAGCCACTTACCTGGATGTTCTGGGATTTCATTAAACGACCACAACCTCATTGCCTTTAGAAGAGATTCTTGAACGGCATCTTCAATTATATCAATGTTAGACGCACCGAATTTGGTCGTAAGAAAAGAAGTGAGTTTGACATACTCGCTTCTAAAAAGGTGGTCTATGGTCTGGTTTACTTCGCTCACATCAAAAAGGTGCGTCCAAAATAAATTGAACGCACCCAAATCTAATTAATGAAAATTACATTTCCATCAATTCTCTTACTTCTAAATTTGCGTTATCGCTTTCGAAAATTGGACATCCTTTTGAAATCTCAATCGCCTCATCCATAGTTGCAGCATTCACCACAATGTATCCGCCAACAACTTCTTTACCAGCAGCGAAAGGACCATCAGAAACTACTTTACTTGTTCCTGTCACTTGTTTCCCTTCTTTACTCAATGGCAATCCGCCAGCTAATTTCCCAGCTTCTGCTAATCCGCCCATCCAAGCTTTCCATTTGCCCATGTGAGCTTCCATTTCTTCTGGTGAAAATTCATCCATTCTGTCTCCACCTCTTAATAAGTACATGTATTGTTTCATCTTTTTTGTTTTTAAGCATCAGACAAGCCGATACGATTATTATTTATTTAATTTTTATGCGGAGTACCTTCTCCGTCTTCTATTAGTGCTTTTAAACTTTTCATATAAAGTCCCCAATGATAGTTGCAACTTGCAAAGTGCTCAGTTTGATCTGCCCAGCCATAATGTCTAAAACTAATGTCAGTTGAATCTTCTTTAGGAACCAATTTGAATTCAATTTTTGTCCCAATCCAATCATCATGACCAGCTATACACTCCCAATCAACTTGTTTGTTTTCAAGCAAATTTGTGATTTTGAATGATTTCGTATAGTTGCCGTTGAAAGTGAAATGCAAAACATCATCTTCTTTCTTTGTTCCGGCTGTCCACCAATCTTGAATACCTTTCTCTGTATTAATGGCATCAAAGATTGCTTTTAAGTCAGTTGACTTGATATTGAAATATTGATAAATCTGTTCCATAATTAATTAGCTATAACTCATTGCTTCATTTCCGAAGTACTTTCTCAATATACCTAATTGTCCAATATGATAAGCTTCATGATGAGCGAAGAAGGCAAATAAATCTCCAACTGTATCTCCCATAGGACAAGGCATTGGTGCTTTTTGAGACATCATTTCATCTGACGTATTGTTCAATCCTTCAATTACCGTTTCGCTTATCGCTTCAAAATCTGCCAAAGTAGTTTCAACTGAAGGGTAAGTTTTTGTCGGGTCAATTGAAGAACCATGATCAAATAGGTCAGCATGAGGCTGAGTCACATTCAATCCTAATAGAGCTGCCATATTATATCTGGCGCTTACTGCATGTCCTGAAATCCAGGCTGCATGATTTGTAAATTCATTAATTCTTTCTCCATTTATCTCGTCTAAACTTACAATTGCGTTTTTAAATAATCTATTCTGCAATTCAAATTGCTTAGCTATAAATTTTACTTGATTGTTCATTTTATTTTTGTTTGATTTTCTAACTAACGAACAACATATCTCAAAGGGGACATTATTATTAATATAAATTCAAATATTCACAGAATGCCTGTTAATGTTGGATTCTAAAAGATAATTAAATAATAAATGTTTAAACAAATAAAAACAATTAGCTTTGTATTCGAATGAATAAAAGACTACTTCCAGCCTACTTATTGACCTTTGTAAACGTACTTGGTTTTGCCATATTGATGCCAGTATTGCCATTCATTGTAGAAGATTATGGCGCCCCGAAATGGATTTATGGTTTACTCCTTACGTTTTATTCAGCCTTTCAATTTTTAGGATCAGCTTATTTAGGATCTCTTTCAGATGAGAAAGGAAGAAAGCCTGTATTAATTATAAGTCAAGCGGGTACTTTATTAAGCTGGATAGTGTTTTTCATTGCTTTGTCTTTGCCAGATACTCCAATTTGGGGATTTGCTCTTCCATTGTGGATTATCGCCCTCTCCAGAATATTAGATGGAGTTACAGGAGGTAACTCATCTGTTGCCAATGCTTACGTAGCCGACATTACCTCTAAAAAAGAGAAAACATACATCTTTGGATACCTCGGAGGAATTGCAGGCTTGGGTATGATCATTGGTCCAGGAATAGGGGGATTCACAGCGGCTTCTTCTTTAGGGCCATCAGGTACCATTATAGCAGCAGGAATATTATCCACCATCACTCTAATCACAATCTTTGTTTATCTAAAAGAATCTCATCCTCCTGAGAATAGAGGACAAGCTAAGCACATGTCAATTGTGAAAAGTGTTTTCGTCTTAAAACGAATAAGAGAAGCTAACGCAGGTGCAACTGTGAACTTACTCTTTCTTTTGAAGTTCATTTTCTCAATAATGATGGCCTTTTACATGGCAACAATAGCACTATTCTTGATTGATCTTTTTGAATTCAATGAAAAGGAACTTGGATTATTCATGTTAATCGTTGGTGTGTTTTTAGCATTTAATCAAGTGGTTATGTCTAAATTTTTCATTTCTAAATTTGGAGCTGCAAAAACACTCATCATTGGATTAGGGCTTACAACAATAGGACTGTTTTGCATAACAATCACCTCCAACATATATCTTTATTGTGCTTTCTATTACATATTAAATTTAGGTTTATCAATCTGTTTCCCGACATTCAACAGCCTTCTCTCAACTCACGCAGACCCTCAACATCAGGGTGAAGTAATGGGGATTAGTGAATCATTGAATTCTTTGGCACTTGCTACTTTCCCTATCGCCGCTGCAGCCATTTATCAGCATATAAACTATAATGTTTATTTCTTTATTGCTGCTTTACCGCTTCTTGCTTTTATTATTGGTGTCAGGAAGTATAAGGTTTTGAAGGCTTGATTTAATCTCACACTCTTTGAATAAGGATTACATTTTTTTGTAGATTACCCTAAAAAATTAAGACCCGAAATTCTTGAATAAAACACATACACTATGCGAACATTGTTTACTGGTCTTTTGATCATAACTTCTACTTTTTTCCAACCCAGCTTTGCACAAACGATTGATTCTATAGTTGCTGTAGTAGCTAAAGACACCATTTTTCTATCTGATGTGGATGCACAATACGAACTCCATCTGGCCAAAGGAGAAACAGATGACAGTAATATAAAGTGTACTATTCTCGAAGAATTGATGACAACCTCGCTCCTTATGACTAAGGCAGTGCAAAAAAATATTAAAGTAAGCGATAAGGAAGTAGATGCAGAACTGGAAAGAAGATTCAAAATCTTTTTAGGTTGGTGTGAAGGTAAAACTGAAACTCTAGAGCTCCACATGGGAGCTAGCATTTCTGAAATTCGAAGTGAGCTAAGACTTGACGTGAATAAACAACTTATCTTGAAGAAAATGAAGGATAAGATTTTGAGAAGAGTCAGTGTTTCCAAGAAAGAAGTAAGGCAATTTTTTGAGGAAATTCCAAAAGAGAGCCTCCCTCTTTTTGACGTGGAAGTAGAGGTATGTCAAAT
>JBLFXO010000124.1:0-9352 GCA_047609865.1 Arenicella sp. | reverse complement strand
TAGACGTCATAGCTCGTTTATTAAGGTTTCTAAACCTTTAATTCAACAACAGATTAAAAGTAACACAAATGAAGAAGATATTATTATCAATGATAGCGCTGGGAACATTTACCACATTCGCTCAGCACAAAGAAGATGAAACAACAGGGAAGTTTGAAGAAGTTTTCGGATACCTTGATGCACATTACGTAGAAGAATTTGATGGAGCAGCAATTACAGACAAAGCTATTGTTGCCATGCTAAAAGAACTAGATCCCCACACTTATTTAATTCCAAAGAAAGAAGTTCAATCTTCTAACGAAAGAATTGACGGAAGTTTTGTTGGAGTTGGGATTAGGTTCCAAATCATGGATGACACTTTAACGGTTGTCAATACTATTGAGGGTGGACCTTGTGAAAAGGTTGGCGTTAGAGCTGGAGACAAGATTATTGAAATTGATGGTGAGAATGTAGCCGGCACAGGATTAAAAAACTCTGGAGTTCGTGAGCGCCTGATGGGTGAAAAGGGAAGTCTAGTCGTATTAGGAATCAATAGAAAAAGAGAATCAGATGTTTTAAACTTCGATATCAGAAGAGATAAAATTCCATTGTTCAGCGTTGCCGCTTCTTATATGGCGAATGATAAAACTGGTTATATCAAAGTGACCAGCTTTGCGAGAACGACTCCGGATGAATTAGATGAAGCAATAACTAAATTAAAGGCGCAAGGAATGAAGAATCTTATTCTCGATTTACAAGGAAACGGCGGTGGATTACTTCATGTTGCTAAATATATGGCGGATGAATTCTTAAGTAAAGACAAGCTGATCGTATATTCTGAAGGAAGATCTCAATCAAGAAAAGACATGATTGCTGATGATAAGGACAGCTATGGAAGATACTACCATGAAAATAAAAGAGGAGCTTTTGAGAAAGGAAAGTTGGTTGTTTTAGTAGATGAAAACTCTGCTTCAGCATCTGAAATTGTTTCAGGAGCTTTACAAGATTGGGACAGAGCAATGGTTGTTGGAAGAAGAACTTTCGGAAAAGGATTGGTTCAAAGACCTTATACTTTATCGGACGGATCAATGATGAGAATTACAATTGCAAGATACTTTACACCTACTGGCAGATTCATTCAAAAGCCATATGATGAAGGTATTGACGCATACAGAGATGATTATATGAACAGATATGAGAACGGTGAGTTCATGCATAGAGATTCAATCAAATTACCAGATTCCTTACAATTCAAAACGTTAGACTTAGGTCGTACTGTTTATGGTGGCGGTGGAATTATGCCAGATGTATTTGTACCTCTTGACACTATGGAGCTGTCTGACATGTATCGAGCGATAAGCAGAAAAGGAATCTTCAATACGTTTACTTTCAACTATGTTGATGACAATAGAGAAGAGATGAAAGAGAAGTATCCAACATTTGAAGATTACGAAGAGAACTTCAAATTTGAAGGAGATGTTAAAAAAGACTTTTTAGAAGCTATGAAAGTAGAAGAAATTGAATATGTTGAAGAAGACTTTCAAACTTCAAAAACCTTGATTGAAACACTTGTAAAAGCGAGAATCGCTTCTAACATGTGGGATTTTGAAAAATTCTATAAGATTTATAACGCAAATGAAAATGAGATTTTCATGAAAGGATTAGAATTAATTGAGACAAAAACTCTCAATGATTTAGGATTAGATTATTAATTTTGTTGAAAATTGAAAAGATGAAAAAAGGTTTTATATATATATTTTCGGCGACTTTATTGATGTCATGTGGTGGAGACGGTGAAGAAACTACTGATTCTTCTGAATCTGGAGGTTCAATCGTAGCGAATAACAACCCTATTGATGATGCTGATTCACAAGTGATCAATAATGTGGTTGAGGAGAATTCAAAGATTGAAGGATTGGAAACTACTTCAATTGAATACTTTGATTTGAAGCATGATTTCGGAAACGTATTTTATCCATCAGACAATAAGTTTACGTTCAAATTCAAGAACACAGGTACTGTACCTTTAGTGATTGACAAAGCAAAAGCTTCTTGTGGATGTACGATTCCAAACAAACCTGAAGAGCCTATTATGCCTGGTCAAATCGGGGAACTAGATGTTATCTTCAGACCTAAGTCAGGACAAGTTGGACAATCAGTTACAAAGAAAATCACAGTTACTGCCAACACGAATCCTTCAGAGACTTTCTTAGAGATTTCTGCCAAAGTGTTGGATGCCATGTAGAAACTGAATCAAATGATATTAAAAGGAATGAGGAAACTCGTTCCTTTTTTTTGTTCTAAACAATTTCCATCTTCTTCAATAGGAAGCTAGCATTCATGTTTTGGCAAACACCATCTTTGAAAGTATAATCAAAGTGTAGCTCGTCATCAATGATCTCTGCATCAAAATAATGATTCTCAACTTGCGGTAGCTTTTCAGACAGCACACACAAACTAAGATCATGAGTTGCAATCAATCCGGTTGATTGAGAACTTACTAAACGCTCAACGAACTTAGCAGACCCTTCAGCTTTGTCCTTGCTATTAGTCCCCTTCAGAATCTCATCTAGAATAATGAAATAAGTATCCTGCGCTATTTGGTCAACAATGAATTTCAATCTCTTTAACTCAGAGAAAAAGTAAGACTCATCATTCTGAAGTGAATCAGATGTTCGCATACTTGAAATTAGTTTGATAGGACGGTAAGAGAAACTCTTAGCACAAACTGGTAATCCGTTATTAGCTAAGACAATATTCAGAGCTACCGTTCTCAAGAAAGTACTTTTGCCGGCCATGTTAGCTCCGGTAATAATGAAGAAGTCTTCATTGTTCATTTTAAAGTCATTGTCAATCCTCTTTTCAAGATTCAATAAAGGATGTCCCAATTGATCTGCATTGAGCATAGCTCCTTTTGAAAGGTCAACAGTTGGGTAAATATTTACTGGATGATTATGAGCAAAATTCGCTTTAGAATTCATTGCATCAAACTCACTTACTGCCACAAACCAATCTTCAATATTCAAATTGTTATTTCGAAGCCAATTCTCAATTCTAAACGAAAATCTCAAATCCCAAAGAAAAAATCCATTTGCTAATAAGGCGAAAAAGACATTATTTCTTTGATCTAATCTGCTGAACTCATAAGCTAAGCTTCCTAAGACCTCAGACACTTTCTTATCTTCTTTGGACAATTTTTGCTGAACTTCATTTAGATAAGGAGATTCAAATTTCTCATTTTCAATGGCCGAAATTAATCTGCCATACTGACTAATAGTTTCCTGAACTTTCCCACCGTCTCCGGCAAGTTTGGTGATCGCACTTAACTTGAGAGATGTCAAACCTAAGCCAACAAAAAACCAAACTCCAAGTACTAATCCATGAATGAATCCGAAAGAATAAAGACCGATTGCTGCTAGTGATAATATGGAAAATGCGATAGGCATCCATTTGAAAACTCTTGGAATCTTCTCTTTATAATTGAGAACCCATTTGATTATCTCGTCAGCATTGACTTCCTTTTCAATTATCAAACCTGTTGCCTGAAATGACTGACGCCAATCTACTTTAGAACTTAGCTCTGCTACTGCTTTTTGCTTCTCTTCTACTCTTTCAATGTCATTTGAATTCAGCTGATCCGCAAGTAAGGTATACCCTTTAGAAGTCCCACATCTATTCAACATCTGAAATAAAGATCCTTCTCCAAATAAGTCAATGTCTTGATTGTAGAAATGATGCCCATCTAAAAACTCTTCTCCTTTTGCAAATCTTGAGTTATTTCCCTGCAGGCTCTCAACTTCATGCTCGTTGATTTTCACCAAAAGATCCGCGAAATTTCTTTTACTTTTTACGTTGGCATATCTGTTCACCAGAATTAAGAAGAGAACGAACCCTCCCAAAATAACTCCCGTAACAACTTGGCCGTTTGGATAAGCAAGATATCCTCCCAGAATCATCCCTAAAAACACTAATAACCTCGACATTGAAAGAATCAATGAACGCCTTTTGAGAGAGGATAAATCTATCTTGTGATTAGCAATCTGTTTGCAATAAAAATCTTTTAAATCGATCATGTAGCCTTTTGCTTTTTGATGATTCTCCAAAACATTTTAGGGAAATATCGTTTGATGTAAACTGCGTAAATTTCTTTGTTACCAATCAATACAGACTTCTTGTTTTTCTTAACTGCCTTAAGGAGTTTAGCACAGCAATCTTGAACTGACATACCTGTTGCTTGATTGTGATCCATCACTCCGTGAGCTTGACCATCTGCATTCAATGCCGACTTAGAAATATCGGTATTGATTTTCCCAGGATAAGCAATCGTTACTTTTATGTTGTTCTTTTCCTCTTCTAATAAAACACTTTCAAAAAACCCTTGTAAGGCATGCTTTGAAGCCGAATAAGCAGATCTTAAAAAGAAACCAAACTTCCCAGCTATGCTTGACATTGCTACTAAGTGACCAGATTTTTGTTCTCTCATTATTGGCAATACAGCTTTCGTTAAAGCCACCGTTCCGAAATAATTGATCTCCATTATTTCACGGTCAATATCTAATGATGTAGTTGCTGCTTCTCCCCTTTGACTTAATCCTCCGTTATTTATTAAAATATCAATTGATCCTAATTCTTTTTTCAAGTATTTTGCTAAAGATTCAAAACCAGAAGATTGCTTCAAATCTAAAGGAAGAACTTTACTCTTTGAAGGTGTTTTCAATTGCTGTTGAACCTTCAATAATTTTTCTTCGTTTCTTGCCGAAAGTACCACAATTGCGCCTTTAGCATTAAATTGCATGGCCAGTTCTGCCCCTATACCTGAAGAAGCACCAGTTATCCAAACAACTTTATCTTGAAACATAAATTTTTTATAATTTAGTACGAAAATAGTCATTTCTATAGACTAAATAATGAGAATACTACAAACTCCATCTTCAAAATATGAAGACCTATATGATCAGGAAAGGTTCAATTTCACTTGGAAATTGTTTCTATCGTTAGCACTAGTTCTTTCATTTCTTACCATTCTTCATGGTATAAAAGATGACAACAACTTTTTCGTCACGCTAGCCGCTCTAGGAATTGTGGCGCTCTGCATCTTTATCACGTATGTTTCTAAATCATATGTATATGCGGCGGTGATTGGAATCATTTTAGGAAGTTGTGTAAATCAGCTTGATCTTTTTTTAATTGTAAGTTCTCAGAAATTTGTAACCACACTTTGGATTGTCTCAATTGCCATAAGCGCCTTTTACCTATTGGGGAATAAGTTTGGCTTTGTTACCCTTTTCCTAAATCTAATAGGAGTTGTCTCAGCACTTTATATTGTACCCAAGGTTATTCAAATTGAGCGAATAGCCAATCAAGATGAATATGGAGTCATCCTAATCAGTATAAACCTTTTAGTCATCACTTTCTACATTTCTTATTTGATGATTCAAATATTGAAGACCTCAAGATCGGCAGAAAGTAGATCAAGAATTGCAAAAGAGGAACTTCAAAAACAATATGACATTGTTCAAGCTCAGAATGAAGAGAAAACTGTCATGCTTAAGGAGATTCATCACAGAGTAAAGAACAATTTGCAAGTGATTACGAGTTTATTGAGGCTTCAATCAAGAGAGATAAAGGACCAAAACACACTCGTGCATTTTGAAGACGCCATCAATAGAGTTCAAGCCATGGCTTTGATTCATGAGAAAATGTATCAGTCTGAAGAATTATCAAGAATTGATTTAGAAGGATATATCACAGACCTTGTACAAGAATTGGTAAGATCATACGCCGTGGAAAAAGATATTGAGTTAGACATAGAATGCGAAATCAACTACATCCAACCCAAGTCGTTGGTGTCTTTTGCCTTAATGTTCAATGAGCTCATTTCAAATTCACTGCAGCACGGATTTAAAGACCAGAAAACAGGCAAAATTGAAATTAGAATCAAACTTCCTCAAAACAATCAAGTCATAACTAGCTATTCAGATAACGGAACTTGGCTATCTCCTCAAAAAGAAGGGTCTTTCGGAATGGAGTTAATATCTGACCTTTGTGAGCAATTGGACGGTACTTTTGAAAGAACTTCTAATGAAGGAACGCATTACGAATTTGTGTTCGACTACTTGAATTTGGAAGAATATTTTTAATCCATTATTACATTTATTATCTTTGACTTAGTTTGGGTATCACAATAGCAATAGACGGTTTTTCTTCATGTGGCAAAAGCACATTAGCTAAAGAATTGGCTAATGAACTGAACTACATCTATGTAGACAGCGGTGCTATGTACAGAGCTGTCACCTTACATCTCATGAATACCGGCATTTTAAAAGACGGACATTTCATTCAAAAACAGGTAATCCAAGAGCTAAATGATATCACTATTCGGTTCGCTTATAATTCAGATCAAAAAAAATCTGAGACCTTTTTAAATGGTGTCAACATTGAAAAAGATATCAGAACACTTGAAATTTCTAGACATGTAAGTGCGATAAGTGCCATTGCAGAAGTGAGAGATAAATTGGTTTCCATTCAACAAAGCTTTGGTTTAAGTGGTGGAGTCATCATGGATGGAAGAGATATCGGAACGGTTGTTTTCCCTAAGGCTGAAGTGAAGTTATTCATGGTTGCTGATAATGACGTTAGGGCTGAAAGAAGATTCCTTGAATTAAAAAACAAGGGAGAAAATTTAAATCTTGAAGACGTTAAGAAGAGTATTTCAAGAAGAGATTACTTAGATATGAATCGTGATATATCACCTTTAAGAAAAGCAAAAGATGCGGTAGAGATTGACAATACTGAGCTTTCAGAAACAGACCAACTAGAACTTGCTCTACAAATCATCCAAGAAAAAAAAGAGGCTTTACAACAGGCTAATTAATTTGTCTTTATTCCCCTCCTTACTGAAAGTTTTATTAATTTTGCCCACCTAAATTTAATCTAATATTTATGTCAGCTAATAAAGTTGTTGAATTACTTGGAGCAGAAGGAGAAGCGCTTTTGAATCACGAATGTAAAACTATCACTAAGGACATGCTTACGCTACCTGGTGGAGATTTCGTTGATAGAAGTTTTATGCAAACTAATCGCTCACCTCAGGTTCTTAAAAGTTTAGAAGCACTTTATAATCATGGTAATTTAGGAGGAACAGGTTATGTTTCTATTCTTCCAGTCGACCAAGGTATAGAGCATTCAGCTGGAGCATCATTTGCCCCAAACCCTATGTACATGGATCCTGAGAACATTGTTAAGCTTGCTGTGGAAGCAGGATGTAATGGTGTAGCATCTACGTTTGGAGTATTAGCTGCTTGTTCAAGAAAATACGCTCATAAAATCCCATTCATTGTTAAGTTAAATCACAATGAATTCTTATCGTATCCAAACACATTCAACCAAATCCCTTTCGGATCTGTTGATGAAGCTTGGAACTTAGGAGCAACTGCTGTTGGTGCAACAATCTATTTTGGTTCTGAGGAATCAGAAAAACAAATTGTAGACATTGCTGAAGCATTTGAAAGAGCACATGAATTAGGAATGGCAACCATTTTATGGTGCTACTTAAGAAATCCAGGATTTGTAAAAGACGGAGTTGATTATCACACTGCTACTGACATTTCTTCTCAAGCAACACATATTGGTGTTACCATCCAAGCAGATATTATTAAACAAAAATTACCTGAATTGAATGGTGGATATCCAGCAATCAACTTTGGTAAAACACATGATAAAGTTTATTCAGAATTAACTACTGACAATCCTATTGACTTATGTCGTTACATGGTAGCGAACTGTTATATGGGTAGAAACGGATTAATCAATTCAGGTGGTGCTTCAACAGGAAGTGCAACTACTGATTTTGAAGTTAGTGTTAAAACTGCCATCATTAATAAGAGGGCAGCTGGTCACGGATTAATTTTAGGAAGAAAAGCATTTCAAAAGCCATTTGCAGATGGTGTTAAATTGATAAATGCTGTTCAAGACGTTTATCTTAATGATTCGATTACAATTGCTTAATTAAATCAAACAAAACACTAGAAACACATGGGTTGGTTTACGAGAGAAAAACAGGGGATTTCAACATCCACGGCAGATAAGAAGGAGACGCCAGAAGGCTTATGGTACAAATGTCCGAAATGTAAGACAGTAGTAGCGTCAGAAGACCACGGGAAAGCATTGTATGTTTGTGGAACGTGTGATCATCACGAGCGTATTTCGGCCAAAGACTATTTCCATATTTTATTCGATAGCAAAAAAGGATCTGAGTTCGCCAGAGGAATTGAATCAGATGATCCATTAGGATTTGAGGATACTAAAAAATACGTTGATCGACTTAAAGCCGTTCAAGAAAAAACTGGAAACAAAGATGCGATTAGAGTTGCTCACGGAAAAATGAGTGGACAAGCTATCGTTATTGCAGCAATGGATTTCAACTTTATTGGTGGATCAATGGGGTCTGTCGTTGGGGAGAAAATTTCAAGAGCAATTGATAAAGCAATTGAATTAAAGTGTCCATTCTTAATGATTTCAAAATCAGGTGGAGCAAGAATGATGGAAGCTGGACTTTCGTTAATGCAAATGGCGAAGACATCTGCCAAATTGAATCAATTATCTGCTGCAAAACTACCTTACATCTCATTCTTAACAGACCCTACTACAGGTGGTGTTACGGCATCATTCGCCATGCTGGGTGATTTAAATATCGCTGAGCCAGACGCGCTTATTGCGTTTGCAGGACCAAGAGTTGTAAAAGAAACAATTGGTAGAGATTTACCTGAAGGATTTCAACGTTCTGAATTCGTTCTAGAACATGGCTTCCTTGACCTTATCGTTCAAAGAAAAGACCTTAAAGATAAGTTAAGCAAGGTGCTTGAAATGTTGGCTAATTAGAATTTAGACTTAAGGCCGTCTTGGCTGCACCACGACTTATAGAGATTAGACCGTCTTGGCTTCGCCAAGACTGAAAGAGCAAAGACAAAAGACTTGGCTCAGTTAAACTTAAATCGTATTGGCCATTCAGAGAATAACAAGTTCAAAATCTAATCTGAAATTCACGAATTGAAAGAGACTAAAAGCTTGTAACTGAAACTTTTTCACTCATAATTCATAATTATTATCCAGACTACAGACCGTCTTGGCTGCGCCAAGACTGAAAGAGCAAAGACAAAAGACTTGGCTCAGTTAAACTTAAATCGTATTGGCCATTCAGAGAATAACAAGTTCAAAATCTAATCTGAAATTCACGAATTGAAAGAGACTAAAAGCTTGTAACTGAAACTTTTTCACTCATAATTCATAACTCATAACTCATAATTATTATCCAGACTACAGACCGTCTTGGCTGCGCCAAGACTGAAAGAGCAAAGACAAAAGACTTGGCTCA
>JBLFXO010000123.1:0-9407 GCA_047609865.1 Arenicella sp. | reverse complement strand
AAATAAATAGCACACTAGGCGTCAATTTTAGTAATTCACTGCAATTATTTGACGTCATTTTTTCATTTGAGAATCACCATTACGATTGTGTCTTTGGTGATATTGAGGTTGTTGAATCTGGGACATTTTCTACCCAGAGTGTACAAAACCCTTTAGCAATACACATTCAGGATTCAAATTCAAATGATACGGTAAATTTTGAGTTTGATTATAACACAAATTACTTCAATAAAGAAGATATAGAAACGCTTGTTCAGAGGTATGAACGAATCATAGATTACTTCAGTTCAAATCCAAAAAACAAGATTGAAACCGCTCCAATTCTTTCGGCTCAAGAGATATTAGATTTGCAAAGGATTTCAAATGGAGCTGAACAACCACTGTTTGATCAGAACTTAGTTCATAGAATCGTAAAAGTGCTTAACGAAAATCCTGAAGAGGTAATTGTGGAAGACACTCTGCGTAAACTGACAAGTCAGGGTCTATTGAATGAAGCGAAGATACTTGCCGCAAACCTTCAGAGCGAAGGCGTATTAGTCGGAGATGCTGTCGCTATAATGACTCCACGATCTGTAGATTCTTTTGTTGCAATGCTTGGGGTTTTGCTCTGTGGAGGTCATTTCGTTCATATTGCCAGCTCCTTACCTGAAGACCGCAAGAACTACATGGTTAAGAAGAGCCAGGTTAAGATAGTTGTATATAAAGAAATTAATAAAGATTTAATTCCGGATGGCAAGTCTTTGGACATGTCAGAACTACTGCCAAAGGAGTTCGTTGAAGTGACAATACCTTTTAATAATCCTTCATATATCATTTATACTTCAGGTACATCTGGCATGCCGAAAGGAGTCGCAATCTCAAATGGAAGTCTAACAAATATGATGGACTTCACTTGGCGAGAAGTACTGTCAAATTATGGCAAAGAAGCTACGATTGGATTTATATCATCTTTCAATTTTGACGCGTCAATCATAAATATCTTCGCTTCTTTAGTATTTGGGCTTCGACTTGTTGTTGCCCCTGAAGAAGTGAGAAAGGATGGGAAACTTATAGCTGCATACTTGAACGATAACGACATTACTGTTTGTGATGGAATTCCAACAATGATTCATGGGATGATTAAAAGACTCCCTCAAAAACCGGAATCTTTCCCTGTAAGACACTTCATAATGGGAGGCGAAGCAATTAAGCCTGAGTTTGCAAACGAATTATTTAGTTGGTTCGGTGATGCTAACTGTAAAATCACGAATGCCTACGGGCCTACAGAGTGTACTGTATATTCTTCTTACTACACTTTCGATAAGCACAATGTTAATCGATTCAATGATATTCCAATCGGTTATCCTCTTGACAACACAGCGGTTTGGATTCTTGATGAGACGGGCAACCCATTGGTGCCTGGTCAAAAAGGAGAGATATGTATTGGTGGTTCCGGTTTGGCAACTGGATATGTAAATGACCAAGACTTAACAGATAAGTATTTCAGACATAATGCAGTCACAGAGACGGTTTTATATCACACCGGGGACATAGGTAGATGGAATGAAGAAGGGGTCTTATTTTATCATGGACGAATGGACAGTCAGGTCAAGGTTCGAGGATATAGAATAGAACTTTCCGAAATAGAACATTGGTTGGCAAAATTAGAACATGTTGAGCAGGCAACTGTCTTGGTTCAACAAAAAGGACAGCAGAATTCACTCTTAGCCTTTGTGCAAAGTAGTGCTGAACTTGACACTTCTGAAATGAAGTCTGAATTGAGGAGATATCTTCCTGAATACATGATCCCAACTTTTCTTCATTCTTTAAAAGAGATTCCACTTACGAATACTGGAAAAATTGATCGCAAGTCTTTATTGGATTTAGCGAGTCAAAGAAAACAGGATAAGAAATCTACTCCAAAAGGTTTGACTGAAGAGCAGATTGCTGAAATTATGGCTGAGGTGCTTGAAGTGCCATCCGTTGATGTTGAAGAAGGATTCTTTTCTCAAGGAGGTGATTCATTGGGCCTTGTATTCATGTTGGCAGAAATTGAAGAACAATTCAATAGGTCCATCTCCATGAGTCAATTTGGCTCAATGAAGAGCGTAAGGGAAATCGCTAAATTTTTGGATACGAATGATGAAATTAAACAAGAACAGATCTTAATTGAAGATGTTGTTCCCGATTTAAGTGAACTTGAGAATACTACTTCCCAGTTAAAATCACCTTCGTCATCTTTGCATGCGTTTATTACTGGAGGCACAGGGTTTGTCGGTGCATTTTTGATTAATGAAGTTCAAGATCAATTTGATTCTGTGACATGTTTAGTGAGAGCACGAGATCTCAAAAGTGCCAAACTAAAACTTGAGGCAACTTTTGAACGATACGCCATAAGCTCTGTAAATTGGGATAAAATTAGAGTTGTTTTAGGTGACTTATCAAAAGAGAGTGTTGGTTTATCTTCTGAAGATTTACAGCTTGTTTCTGAAGCTTCTCATATTTATCATTGCGGAGCAGAAGTGAATTTTGTGAAAGACTTTAACAGTGTCAAAACTGCCAACGTCAATTCAACGCTCAGCCTTTTGCAGTTAGCAAAACAAAGTAATCCCAGCAGTTTCAACTATATTTCAACTAAAGGAGTATTCAAATCAGACTCATCCGAATTCAATGAGAAGAGTTCGGTAGAAAATGAATCACATTATTACGACAAGGGATATTCTTCCTCAAAATGGGTTTCAGAGGTGATTACAGATAGATCTCGATCTCTTGGGGTTGAAGCTAACATATACCGACTCGGCAGAATTACTGGGCATAGTAACAATGCAATAGCAAGAACAGATGATTTCTTTCATAGATTGATTGAAGGATGTTTGCGAATAGCGAGCTTCCCAATTGAGGCAATTCACTCTACAACCGACCTAACACCTGTTGATATCACAGCAAAATCTATAGTTGCTCTATCATTAAATAACACTAACGCTACTTATCATTTGGTAAACAATAGGTTAACTTCATATGGTGAGTTTGTCAAAGAGGCAGGAGTGTTAGGTGTTCAAATGAAAGTTGAGAAATTTGATGATTGGATGGAGAAAGTTCTAGAAATCAATAAGGTTGACAGTCAGAATCCGTTTTTTCTAATTACACCAATATTGAAACAGAAATCCTGGTTTAGCGTAAACAAATCTGTGTTTGACAGTGAAATAACCGCTAAAGAATTAAAGGAGTTTGAAATAAAATGGCCAGAGAGTAGAAGTCTTTGGAACAAGTACATTATCAATTCGCTTGATAGAATTCGAATTGATTTAAATTTGATTAAGAAATGAAAGTATTCCTTGGAGGCACAGTAAATGATTCAAAATGGAGAACACCTGTCAAAGAACAGCTGGCGATTGATTATTTCGATCCTGTTGTTGATGAGTGGGATGATGCGGCTTATGAAAGAGAACTTTCTGAAAGGCGTTATTGCAATTATGTGCTCTATGTCTTAACACCAAAAATGACAGGTTTCTATGCTGTGGCTGAGGTGACAGATGATTCTTACCAAAGACCGGATAGAACTATTTATTGTTACCTACCTGAAGATGATGGTGATAAGATGTCGCCTCAACTTATTGAAGAATTTGAAAAATTGGGAGAGGTTGTTGTTGAGAACGGTGGAGTCTGGTTGAAAAATTTAGAAGAAGTCGTTTCTTTTCTCAACTCATCTGGGGCAAAAAAAAAAACTGAAGATAAAATAGAATTCAATGACGCTTTCATCTCTTTTGGTAGACAAGAAAGTCAAAGATTTACTGTCAATTTAGTTAACCGTTTAAATGATAAAGAACTAGATGTTTTTGCTGATTTATCTGATATCCCACTAATCGTTGAAAATCAAGATTATGTGTATATGAAAATCTTGCGTGCTGACAACTTCATATATGTGATATCCCCAAATGCAGTTCGTTCTGAGCATTGTAAAAAAGAATTAGAATTCGCAATCAAATTTAATAAACGAATTATTCCCATTGTTCATCATAGGCTAGGTAAAGACATTCGCTACTTAGATGATATCGTTTCTAAAAAGAACATACTAGAACTTGAACGTAAAAATTCAGATAGTTATTTACCAGAGTTAATTGATCAAATCTGTGAAGTGATTGACACGGACAAAGTCTATGTTCGCTCTCATTCTGAATATTTGTTTAAGGCTAGAAACTGGGATTTTGGCGGTCGATTACAAGCAGATTTATTGTTTGGAGAAGAACGTAAAAGGGCTATTTTATGGATGAAGAAAAAGTCGCACTCTTTGGTTCCATTGCAAATTCAAGTTAGCTATATCGAGGCTTCTAAAAAGCTTTCAGTTTTTATGATTCCACTGCTCTGGCTTCATCAAAGAATGAAGTGGATAACTCATGTGAAAGGTTTTGATCAAGCAGCAATGTTTCTTTCTTTGCTTGGCCCAATTGCAATGATGGACCAAGTTAGAAAATTAATCTTCTCAGATGCTCCTGGACGATATGAAGCTGTTTCCTTGACAATGTGGATACTGTTCTTCACTATTCAATTTTCATTGATTCTTGTTGGAATTAAAACGAAAGACTTAAGGTTATTTTTGAGTATGATCGTGGCGAACATTGTATCAGCAACGGTGATTGTTCTTGTTTTAATGAACCGTTAAATTCATGAAAAAAATTTTTCTAGGTAATTCAGAACTTGAAGTAAGTCAATTGTGTTTAGGCACAATGTACTTCGGTTCCAAGGTTGACGAAAGAACTTCTTTTAAGATTCTTGACGCCTACCTTGATCATGGTGGAAATTTCATTGATACTGCCAATAATTATGCTTGGTGGATCGCCCTTGGAAATGAAAGCGAGAATTTAATTGGGAAATGGATCGCTCAAAGAAATAATAGGGAAGACTTTATTCTTGCAACAAAGATTGGTTCTAAACCCGTAAATCTTCCTTCACAAGAATATCAGAGAGAAGGCTTAAGGAAAGACACGATTATCAAGGCAGTAGAGGATGCTCTGAAAAGATTAAACACTGATTCTGTTGATCTTTGCTATATACATGCTGATTTGGAAGAATACCCTATTGAAGAAAGACTAGAAGCGCTAGAAATTCTTCAAACTCAAGGTAAAATCAGAAATAAAGGGTGCAGTAATATCACATCCAAAAGAGTGGAATTATCTGAAAAGGTAAATGCTGAGAAGGAGTATTCTAATTTCAAAGCTGTGCAGCAAAAGTATAGTTACCTCCTGCCAAATGAAGTTGAGAATGCGGGTACGTTGAAGATTCTAAATCAAGATTTACTCGAGACTTCTAAAACTCTGAATCTCTCAATTTTGACATATTCCGTGCTTTTGTCTGGGGCTTATTCTAGATCATGGGAAGAAATGTCTGCAGACTATATTTCAGAAGAAAATAAGAAGAAGTTCAGATTGATGGAAGACGGTGCGATTGCATTGGGTTGTTCAAATTCTCAGTGGGTTTTGAGATGGGTAATGAATCAAAGTGACCGAATTATACCATTGATAGCTGCAAGTAGCTTAGATCAATTAAAAGAGAACATTGGAGCTTTAGCGATTGAATAGAATATCTAGACCTTATCTTTTGAGGCCTCCCCTAAATTTATTTCGTTCTGATCTCAAATAAGGCTTTTCGATTTCAAACATGCCTTCTTCAATTTTATTATTCTTAACCAAATTTATCCTCGTGATAAAAATGGTTTGTAAAAGTGCTTGATTCGTCCAATTATTATCTGTGTCTCTAATATAAGAAGCCATTAAAAAACCAATTTCTAATTTAGATCTTTTGCCTTCACCCAAGCTAAATCCATAACCCGCATATGCCCAGTTTTCAGCAAACGCTTGAGTTGGGGTTGAATAAGTGTTGAAGAAAGCTTGATTGTAGATGTTGAGGTACTGTCTGCCATTATTGAAGGGAAACACAAACCCTAAATAATACCGAAGTCTAGGCTTGTACTCAATTTTGCTAGTCGTTTTATTTGTGATAAACCTAAAATCATATCGCAAGAAATTAATCATTACGAATCTTTTAAAAGGAACCTTATACTTTAGTTGTAGCCAGGTCCTCATTTCATTTCTATAATCATCCCTAAAGGGATTCAATCGTTGAAGAGTAAAGCTTGTTTTGACAGACCACCTTTTTGAAATATTGTAGATAAAATCTAGCTGGCCATGAATGGCAGTAATTTTTTGAGGATAAGTTTTAGTTGGTCTGACTTGCTCCATTGGATGAATCCCAACGAATGAAAAAATGGAGTAATCTAATTTTTTATGAATATTTCCGCTTTGGTAATAAGTTGGTACAAATCCGCCTATCGTATGCGTCTGTGCCCTAGCCGAACAGGAAAAAAGAACGATCAGAATGAGGACGGGGGTTTTCATGAGGAGAAAATGGGCTTTTAAATTAGTCAACTTTAAAGCCTATTACGAGAACGTCATCAATTTGTTCGTTGTCGCCTTCCCAGTCATTGAATACTTTTTTGAGTTCAGCCAATTGTTCATTTTTATTTAGACTAGAAATTTTCACTAATAGCCTTCTGAAGTTTTTAGCCATAAATTTCTTGTTCTTAGGCCCACCAAATTGGTCTTGAAAGCCATCTGTATATATGTAAAACCAATCATTTGATTCAATCTCCAAATCAAAGGTTTGGAAAACGAGATCATTAGGCGTTCCACCACCAATTGCTGTTCTCATTCCTTTAAATTCTTCCCATTCGTTGTCTCGAACTCGGGTAAGTGAATTAATAGCCCCTGAAAAGGATAGTGTTTTTTTCTCTTTATCAATGACACACATAGCGACATCCATTCCATCATTGGCTTGGTTTTTATTAAAGTCACTTTTTAATATGGAGACTAAGCGTGCATTTACTTGTGATAGAATCTCCCCAGGGCTTGTTACTTTGTAATCAATTATAACCTGATTCAATATGTCGTGGCAAAGCATGCTAACAAGTGCACCTGGTATACCATGGCCTGTGCAGTCTGCTGCTATGATAAAAATCTTTTGGTCTCTTTCGTGATACCAATAAAAGTCACCACTTACGACCTCCTTTGGTCGGTACATTATAAAATGATTCTCTAAACCACTGGAGATAAATTCCTGTTTAGGTAAAATCGCTCCTTGTATTTTACTGGCATAACTGATGCTATCACTAATCTCTTGATGACGAACTTCAACTTCTCTAAGCAAATTGATTTCTTTTTCTTTCAGTTCAATTAGATAACCAGATTCGATATTCATTAAGGAGCCTGGGTCAACCTTTGAATTAATGTCCATGTTGACTTGAACATGATTTTTTAAGTGAATGAACGCCTCATCAGGTTTCTCTTGAGATTCTGTTATTCTGCTCAATAATAATTCTGCTTCTGATTGCCCATGAAGAAAATTAATGTCGGTCGCAATATTCGCTCCTTCTTGCGCATGTTTTGTAGCAGAGATGAAATCTTTATTTTGAAATAAGCAATCTGCTAAACGCACATTTACTATTGCTTTCATCATACGATTATCAATCCCTTTTAAGATTTCCAAAGCTAAGTTATATTTGTCTATAGCTTCAGAAACACTATGAAACTTGTAAAATGTATCTCCGAAAGATTTTACAATGGAACAGTTTAGCTCGCTATTTTCAATTTTATTCGCGTATTGTTCTGCCTTTTCAAGAGAGCTAATGGATTTATTCTGCTCATTGATTTTATTAAAAACAATACCAGATCCCATATAAGTTTCAGAAAGATTGAAAAAGTCATTGTGCTTTTCAGAGAGCAGTATTGCTTTTTCTGAGTAGCTCTGGGCCTTCTCGTAATGTTTCAAAAATCTACTAATTGAAGCCAAACCGGTATAAGTTCTTCCCTCTAGTTTTTCATATCTATTTCTTTGAGATACCCTTAGTGAACGAAACAAGTGTTCAACAGCATTTCCATATGCACCCTGATACATCCTGAGACGGCCCAAGAGGTAATGAAGTTCAGCAAAGTGTTCTTCATCTTCTATATTGGCATCTAATGTTTGGAGACAAAGATTAGCTCCTTCCTCGTATTGATGTTCTGAGAGGTAATGATTGGCTAAGACTAAAGTCGCTATAAAGCCCTTTGTCGGATTCCCTTCTGACAATGATTTTTCTACATCCTTTTTAAGAGTGACGTAATCGAGCTTCTCTTCAAAACTACCATTTGTATCTAGCCAGTTGTGATAATCTTCAAGCGAATTAGCGGTCATAATTTCAACTTTGGGTATTAAGTCTAGTTTGATAGTTCCTCAAAATACGAAAAATGGTAAGAACATGTTGGAGAATTCTTTTTATCAACCAAAACTACTATTAGGGATTATTATATAGGTTTCTGGACAAATATAAAGAAATCAGTAAAATAAAGCCAAGAGAATGAGCCAGCCCCCTATAAACTCAAAGTACTATTCAATATTCCTTTCAATACTTTCGCAGCAAACTTTTTCGTACCTGCTTTCGCAGCTGCTTTGGCCGGATTGTAATGATAAGGTTGAGAAGTGTAATCACAACTCGACCTCTCTGTATCAAAAAGATCTTTCTCAAATTTAGTTCTTGACACGCCTGTGAAGCCTTTTGTAAAGACATCAAATTGAGAATAGACAGCAACAAAACCATCATCACTTACGGTTATGGCTTGAGCCGACATATCAAATTCTTCGGTACTTCTTTTGATAGATTTTCCTAATTCCATTTCTTGGGATAATTTTTTAGGGGTGAGATCTGTAATTAGAATGACATGGCTATATCTATCCTTTGACTCACTTTTCGCAAAATGGAGTGCCTGTTTAATTCCAGGGGTTGGATCAGTTCCTCCCCCGGCATATTGTCTATGTAAAAGAACCGTCAATTCTGTCATGGTTATATCAGACTTTTTACCTGAATACAATTTTGTTGCATTCGTATTAAATGTAGTCACGGACATCATGGCATCATCTGGCGCTTGATTAAACAAATACTTAAGGGCCATAATTGCTCGGTTTTTCTCATCCTTCATAGATCCTGAGAAGTCAATTACAAAGTGATAATTCATGGTGTCAGAATATGCTTCTACGCATTCACAGTTCACGGCATTTCCTCCACTTCTAATCTTTTTCTTATTGAGTTGGGCAACAATGTGTTTCAATTCTGATTGGGTTGTGTGTATGTACTCATCCATGTATGGTTTGAGCTGTTCTAGACCACTCGCTCTAGCTCCAATCTGTATCAATGTCAGTTTTCTCCCCTTAGTTTCATAGTTGTTTTTAACGATTTCTAAGATTTTTGGAGAAACATGAAATTCACCATCTGAGATTAATATCATTTTGGCAGAATCTCTGCCTGGTAATTGCCAACTTGCATAAGCTAATTGAAGTCCAACAAAAACATTTGTCCCTCCACCAATTGGTGAACGTGATAGCAGGCTATCAACTGTTTG
>JBLFXO010000122.1:0-9411 GCA_047609865.1 Arenicella sp. | reverse complement strand
CTATTCCAATTAAATATTTCATTTCCCTATTCGGGATCAAATTTATGAATAGAATTGAGCACAACCATCAAAAAATCAATTTTTTAGCGAAAAAAAATGAAATGTTTGATGGGCTGATTTTCTGGCACCTCTTTTTAACACAATTTACTTGCTTGAAAGGCTTTATTAGCTTAAATTTGAGGCAAGGCTACTACCTTGTCCATCTTTTTGGATCACAAAAGAATAATGAAAACTGTTTTAACCTTCATATCATTGCTTTTTAGGATCATTGCGAATTGCCAAGAATTGGTAAACGTACAAGATATGCCCGTTTATCAAGAACCGAATTCTTATTCAAATGAAGACGGCAGGAAATATAATAAACCTGATTTTTATTCTCACCCAGATTTTGGGTCTTTGACATTTAATGCGCCCTTAGATAAAAATGTAGTTGAAGATATCTCAAAGAGAACCGAAAAAGGGAGATACTATACTGACATTAATAATCCACAATACTTCTACATTGAAAAATCTTCAAAGGCAATCAACATGGAGTTTGAAGGTTATATCAGAGCGATTGACGCAAGCATGCATATGGTTGGTCAGGGTAAATATGCTTCTGGTCTTCAATATTGCCCTACATCAATTGACGCCGTTAATCAAAAGACTAAAATGATTTATGATAACGGTTTCGTTGAATTCAATAGTTATAGACTCAAGATTATTCATTTAGATGAATCTATTGAAATAATCGAGGCAGACTGGTCAAATTTGGAAATGACAAATTTTAAAGGGTTTTCAAGTGAAGTCTTTCCTGGTATTGATATGAATTTTGAATTCGCTGAGGGAAGAATTAAGTCGAGTTTTGTGATTAAGCAAAACCTCAATGTCAAAAAATTGGTTTTTATTGATGATTTAAATTTCAGTTCTGAATTTTCAGCTTTTTTAAGTAATGAGAATCCTTTTGGGTCTGACTTCTTAGAAATTTACAATACTGAAACAAGTGAAACAGAAATAGTTGTTCAACCGGCATATTCATTTGACGCTTCGAGCAATAGAGTTTCTTGGATTTCAGAATACGGCTATACAAACACCGAATTATTCATTCATGTTGATTCCGCTCACTTGAATAACCCAGCTATGGTTTACCCTATAACGGTAGACCCAACTTTTATAGCTGTGGGTCCCATAACAAATGGTGGGGGAGTTCATGGGTCAGTTCTATCTCCGGGTACCTGCACCGATAATATCGTGCTCACCTTCCCTGGTGGTTCAGAACCTTGGGATACTCAAGTTAGCTGGACTGTCTATGCACAACAATGTTTTGGAAGTCTTATTCTATTAGGAGCGACTGATCAATGTTGGCTCTCAGATGCTCAAGTTTTTATAACGGCTTGCGGTAACTTTAGTCCAAACGGAGCACCAGCAATTATTTGGACTTGTTTTGGAGCAGCTTGTAACGGTCCAGGATTCTGGACACCTACAATTCCTTTTGGAGGCAATGGTATGGTCGATTTAATTGATTGCTACCCCGCTCAATGCGCAGACCAAACCATGACATTTACAATAAATACGGCAAGAGTATATTGCGCTCCATACACTTTTTATGACAACTGTACATGGGCAAATAGCTATTGTGTTTCTTTGGATGATTGGTCGGTAACGGTTCAAGGTAGAAGCATTGAAACCCTTAATAATACCGGGACAGGAAATGGAACACAAAACATTTATGATGCCGATTGTGCGGGAACACAAACTTTAGACCCAACTCCATTATATGGCGTTTCGCCATATACTTACCTTTGGAGTACTGGCGCCACTTCTCCTACTATTTCTGTTCCTGGAACGGTTTCAACATTCACCGCAGATGTTACTGATTTGTGCGGAAACACCGTAACGGCAACATTCGACATTGGATGTCCTCTAGCTTCTGAATTAATTGATTTCAATGTTGTAGCCAAAGACCGAAGAGCAATCTTGTCTTGGATTACACTAAGTGAAGTGGAGAATGAACTTTTTATTATTGAAAAATCAACAGATGGAATAAATTGGAGAGTACTTTCTGAAATTGAAGGTGCGACAAACTCTGATCAAAAGTTAAGTTATGAGTACACTGATATTGAGCCATTCTCTGGGATGAATTATTACCGCGTTAAGTACGAAAGTACGCAGGGTAAATATAAATTTTCGACTACGAAATCAGTGCGATTTGATTATCACTATAGTATTTATCCTAATCCTGCAAAAAACAAAATTACAATCGCAAGTAACGATCAGTCTTCAGAAAAAGGTAGCTATCAAATCATTAACGTTTTAGGTGAAGAAGTGCTAAGAGGAGAGTTTAATACAAGTTTGAAGCTTGTTGATATTGAATCTCTTGAAAATGGCGTGTATTTATTGAAGTTATCTCAACAAGGCAAAGTGATTGAGAGTAGTAGGTTTGTCAAACAGAATTAGACTTCAACAAATTCTTCTAGGTAGTTCTTCCTATTTAAATACTTTGAATAGCGCTTATAAGATCTACTTGGATAGTAAATAAACATGCAAGTCCCTTCTTTTATCCACTGAACAACTTCTTCAAATCTGTTAGCCGGAACAGAGGGACAACCATAAGAACGGCCTAATTGGCAGCCATTTTTCTCTAAAAATTCGTAGGTAGCGTATTTTGCAGCATGCATCACAACTCCCCTGCTGCTTGCGTGACTATTTGAATATTCCATGCCTTTTAATCTTAAGGCCAAGTCAAATTTCCCTGAATAAGTTGTTGTCGTTACGTAGAAACCTAAACTACTTTGCCTAGAGTTTTGGTCGTTTGAAAACTTTTTTGGATAAAGTCTGCCTGAATTAACACCATGCGCACAAAGAGACTTATGAATTAGCTCTAAATTACAAAGGTCTAGAATGAACAAGCGAACTTCAGAAGATGGTTTAGAAAAGTCTATTATAGTCAAGGTGTCAACACGAGAAAGCTCACCTCTTTTCAAAAGGTTTGTATAACCAGTTAAACCCTGTTCAAATGCCTCAAAAGACATACTTTTTTCATTAATTTCATTATAAGCAAATTCTGCATAAGTCAAAAATTTCAACTTTGCCTTCGCCGCAATAGAGTCAATTTTCAATAAATCACTAACTGGAGGATCTAAGCTACCACGACTGGACCCAAAGCTAAATACTGAAAAAGACGCCATCAGAATAATAAAAATCAATGATTTTTTATCAATACTTGCACGCATCATGTACAAATGTACGAAAAACAGCTACTTTTGTTCCGCTTGCATTGTTAAACAAGCCTAATTTAAAGGTCATTAAGACAAATGAGTAACACAACTGAAATAGAAAAAAGGAGAACGTTTGCGATAATTTCTCACCCAGATGCAGGTAAAACTACCTTAACTGAGAAATTACTTTTATTTGGTGGAGCCATCCAAACTGCAGGAGCGGTTAAGAGCAATAAAATTAAGAAAACGGCCACTTCAGATTTCATGGAAATTGAGAAGCAGAGAGGAATTTCTGTTGCAACTTCTGTAATGGCTTTTGAATATTTAGATAAGCAAATTAACATTCTAGACACTCCTGGACACAAGGACTTTGCTGAAGATACTTACAGAACATTAACAGCGGTGGATAGTGTTATTCTCATCATTGATTGTGCGAGTGGTGTTGAGGCACAAACCGAGCGTTTGATGGAGGTTTGTAGAATGAGAAACACTCCGGTTATCATCTTTATCAATAAGATGGATAGAGAAGGAAGAGACTCATTTGATTTGTTAGATGAACTAGAAGATATGCTCCAAATTAAGGTACGTCCTTTATCTTGGCCTATCGGGATAGGACATACCTTTCAAGGAGTCTACAATATGTACAACAAAGAACTAAATCTCTTTGCTGCAAACAAAACAAACATCTCAGAAGAGGTTGTGAAAATCGAAGATTTAAATGACCCCCTAGTAGAAGAAATGATTGGTGACGAGCCTACAGCTGAACTTAAAGAAGAACTAGAATTAGTTGACGGTGTCTATGATGCCTTTGATCGTGATGCATATTTAAGAGGCGAAGTTGCGCCAGTTTTCTTTGGTTCTGCTATTAATAATTTCGGTGTAAAAGAATTATTAGAGTCATTTTTAGATTTCTCTCCATCTCCTATAGGAAGAGAGACTTCTAAAGGATTCGTAGAACCAGAAGAAGATGATTTTTCAGGATTTGTTTTTAAAATCCATGCGAACCTAGATCCAAAGCACAGAGACAGAATAGCATTTTTAAGAATTGTATCAGGAAAATTTGAAAGAAATAAATTCTATAACCATGTGAGATTAGATAAGAAGATTAAATTCTCTAATCCTACTTCATTCATGGCTCAAGATAAGAGTGTAATTGATGAAGCTTTCCCAGGTGATGTAATTGGATTATATGATACCGGGAACTTTAAGATTGGTGATTCCTTAACTGAAGGAACTGTATTCTCATTCAAAGGAATTCCAAGCTTCTCACCAGAGATTTTCATGGAATTAGAGAATAGAGACCCAATGAAATCTAAGCAATTAGAGAAAGGCATCCAGCAATTAACAGATGAAGGAGTAGCACAATTGTTCATTCAACAACCCGGTAACAGAAAGATTGTTGGTACTGTTGGACAACTTCAATTTGAGGTAATCAAGTATAGATTAGAGAATGAATATGGAGCTAAGGCAGAGTTTTTACCTAAGCGATTTCATAAGGCTTGTTGGATGACAACAGATAATCAGGAACAATTGGATAAGTTTATCAGAGCAAAATCCATATACATAGCAAAGGATAAAGATGACAATTATGTTTTCTTGGCTGAGACTCCATTCTTATTGCAAATGGCTCAAACAGATTATCCTGACATTACTTTCCACTTCACTTCTGACTTTAAAGTAGTTTAACTAAGGATTGTCTAGTTTCTGGGAGACATCAAGAACAGTTGACTCAGATGATTCTGGTGAAAAAACTTCATAGAAGAATCCAAGAAAAACTAGAAATGCGGCTATTATAATCAATGAACCGTAGAGTATTTCTGTCCATGTATAATAAAACTCCTTGTCTCCTATTTTGATGTTAAAACCCATAAATCCCTATTCATAATAGTCTAAGATAACAAATGAATTGTTTTATCTTCGTCAGACTAAAACTCAAAATGAACTTTCTAGGTCACGCTTTTATTGCCAGAAACTATCCGCATCTTATTGCTGGAAACTTTGCAGGAGATGGATACAAGGGTAATCTTGATAATTTCGATCATCTGCCAAAGAACATTATTGATGGCGTAAGACTTCACCGATTCATAGATGACTATACTGATCATCACCCTGAAATTTTGAAGGCCGGACAAATTCTTCAAGACAAAGGAATCAAGAGAATTGCTTTCATTGCAACTGACATCATTCTGGATTTTTATTTAGGTAAAAATTGGGCAAACTATTCAGCTAAAGATTATGAAGAGTTCGTTTACAAAGTATATGATGAAACTGACCCATATCTTGACGACTTAGATGACGAATTCAACTTTCTTTATGTTCGACTAAAAAAATACGGCTGGATGTTGGATTATAAAACCGAAGAAGGAATTCAAAAGATTTTACGACAATTTTCAAAGAGAATCAAGTTCGAAAACGATTTAGATAAGTGCTTTGCAATCTACAAATCCGAGGAAAAAACGTTTGATGAACATTTTAAAAAATTCTTAGTCGATATTGAGGCATCATCTATCGAATTTATTTCGGCGCTCTAACAAAAAATTGTAGATTGAAATGTGATTCGTTTCATCTTAATATCGTTAATTTCAATTTCATTCATGGCCTGCACCGAGGAAGTGAAGGTAGAAGAAGTGATTGAAGAATCTTGCCAAAGAGATTGGACAGAAATTGAGGCAGATAGTGTAATCACCATTCTTGCGGAGAATAGCCCGGCTTCCTATTTTATTTACAGAGGAAGAAACATGGGTTTTGAATATGAGCTGCTTTACGAATTCTCAAAAGACATGGACATTCGCCTGCAGATTAGAATGGTAAATGACTTGGATGAAATGCAAGAGTTACTCAACAACTGCGAAGGTGATATCATTGCTTGCAACCTGACTGTCACAGAATCTAGACAACAACACATTGATTTTTCAACATCTTATTTAACTACTCATGAGGTTTTGGTTCAACGAATTCCGCATGATACTGATACGGTTTCTCTTTTTGTGCAGGAATTAGAAGACCTCAGGAATCAGAAAATTCATGTCTGGAAGAATTCTTCTTTTTATGACAATGTCGTGAAGATGAATGACAATCTTGATTTGAACTTATCTATCGTTCCAATGGAAGGGGAGATTATATCTGAAGAGCTAATTAGAATGGTGGCAGATGGAGAAATAGACTTTACAATTGCGGATGAGAATGTGGCTAAAGTTGATTTGAATTATTACGATAACATTGACATTAGCGTCAACATGAGTCAAGAGCAAGAAATTGCTTTTGGATTGCGAAAAGGTTCTGGAACATTACTAGACACACTGAATCATTGGTTGAATGAAAAGAAGAATCGTTCAACAATTGGCGAAGTGAAGCGAAAATACTTCAAGCGCAGAAACCTAACGAATAAGGCAAATGAGCAGTATTCTTCTCTTCTAGGGGATGGCCAACTTTCTCCATATGACGATATCATTAAAGAACAAAGTAATAAGATTGGCTGGGATTGGAGATTGATTGCTGCTGTCATTTATCAAGAATCTAAATTTGAAACATGGAAAGAAAGTTGGGCTGGCGCTTATGGAATCTTCCAGTTTATGCCTGCCACTGCTGCCTCATACGGCATCAACAGAAACTCCTCACCTGAAGCACAGATATCTGCGGGCATCAGAAAACTGAACAAAAACTTTAATCAGTGGCTTGAGGAAATTCCGGATTCAACTGAGTGCCTTAAATTTACTTTAGGCACATTTAATTCTGGACGATCGCACATTGATGACGCCAGGAGATTATGTGAAAAACATGATAAAAACCCAGATGTTTGGACTGATAATGTCAATAAAATGCTTCTCAACTTATCTAAACCCTCTTACTACCGAGATGAAGTTGTCAAGAATGGATATTGTCGTGGTATAGAAACTTACGAGTATATTATTGAGATAATTCAGCGCTTTGAAGAGTATAAAGCGGCGTATCCTCAAGAAGGAGATGAAGATGGATTATTCGGATTCCTCAGAGAATTTGAAGTGGTAGAAGAAACAGAATAGCTTTTTTCACGCCATTCTTTGTCAATAAATTATAAACTCACTATCTTTGCCGTCCCTATTAAGAGGGATTTTTATTATTAACCGGAGTTTCGCACTCCAAATTATAAATGCTAAAAGAATGGCAACTAAGATTAGATTACAAAGACACGGAAAGAAAAGAGCTGCATTTTATCACGTAGTTATTGCTGATGAAAGAGCAAAAAGAGATGGTAAGTTTATCGAGAAAATCGGTACTTATAATCCAAATACAGACCCTGCAACGATCGATTTGAAGTTTGACAGAGCACTGCATTGGTTACAGCTTGGTGCACAACCAACTGATACTGCAAGAGCTTTGTTATCATACAAAGGAGTAATGTTGAAGAATCACCTTGATAAAGGTGTTGCTAAAGGCGCTTTAACTCAAGCTGCTGCTGATAAGAAATTTGAAGCTTGGATGAAAGATAAAGATGCTAAGATTGAAGGAAAAGCAGATTCTATTTCTAAAGATAAAGACGCTAAAATTGCTTCTGCAATGGCTGCAGAAACTGCAACTAAAGAAGCTAAAGCTGCTGTAATAGCTGCTAAGACTGCTGCTGTAGTTGAAGAAGCTGCTGCTGCACAAGCTGCTGCTGAGGCTCCGGCTGAAGAAGCACCTGCTGCTGAAGCTCCGGCTGAAGAGGCACCTGCTGCTGAAGCTCCGGCTGAAGAGGCACCTGCTGCTGAAGCTCCGGCTGAAGAAGCACCTGCTGCTGAAGCTCCGGCTGAAGAGGCACCTGCTGCTGAAGCTCCGGCTGAAGAGGCACCTGCTGCTGAAGCTCCGGCTGAAGAGGCACCTGCTGCTGAAGCTCCGGCTGAAGAGGTACCTGCTAATGAAGAAGCTAAAGGAGAGTAAGCTACGCTTGCAAAAACATAATTATGTATCTTAAAGAGGAGTGTTTTCGATTAGGCAGTGTTGCCAGATTACACGGATACAAAGGAGAAGTTTCGATTTTTCTAGACGTAGACAACCCTCAAGATTACAAGAAACTGGAATCAGTTTTCGTTGAAATAGACGGAAAACTGATTCCTTTTTTTTTGGAATACCTTTTCATTCGAAACAAAGGTTTTGCAGTTGTAAAATTTGAAACAATTGATTCTGAAAAAAAGGCCCAAATCATTTTGAAAAGAGGCCTCTATCTTCCTCTTGAAATCCTCCCAGAAACTGAAGGGACTGACTTTTATTACTTTGAAATTGAAGGATATCAAGTGATTGATAAAAACTTTGGTGAAGTTGGGATTGTTCAGAAAGTGATTGATCTGTCAGGAAATCCAATCATTCAGATTGACGCTGAAGGCAAAGAAGTGTTGATTCCGAAACAGGAACAATTCATTATTGAAATTGATAGAGAAAAAGAAATCATCCACATTTCAGCTCCTGAAGGACTCATAGAAATGTATCTAGGAGATAGTGATGACGAATCCATTTAAATTCAAAGAGTTTGAGGTCATCCAAGAAAAGAATGCTCAAAAAGTAGGAACAGACTCAATGCTTTTAGGGGCATGGAGTAAAGGAAATTATTCAAGGGTTCTCGATATCGGTACCGGAACAGGAATTCTTGCATTGATGTGTGCTCAAAAATTTAAAGATGCCTCTGTTACTGCCATTGAACCTGACCTAGGTTCTTTCGAAGAAGCGACTAGCAATTTTAATAATTCTCAATTTTCTAATAGGATTTTAAGTATCAACAGCTCCTTGCAATCCTTTGGAGCGATTGAGAAATTTGACTTCATTATTTGCAACCCACCTTACTTTGACGGCACCTTTTTGAGTGAAGACTTAGATAGAAATAGAGCTCGTCATCAATCTCAATTAAGCACAGACGAACTTTATGAATGTGCATCAGACCTCCTAAGTGAAGAGGGTAAATTTAATTTAGTCATCCCCCACTCTAGTTTGACAGAGCATCTTGAACGTGCCTTTGACAATGACTTATTTCTGCAAGAGATCTTAATCACATTAAGTCCTGACGGCACAAAAAAACGGGCATTTATCTCATTAGGAAGTGAAGATATAGAACCTCTCGAAAAGACAATGATGGTTAAGGATTCGGATAATAATTATTCTCCTGAATACATCCAAATGACCAAGAAATTCTACCTCAAAGAATTGTGAACCTAGATTTCATTCACATTGAGTGGTATCAATCATTTATTTTACGGTTCACATGTAG
>JBLFXO010000121.1:0-9473 GCA_047609865.1 Arenicella sp. | reverse complement strand
ATTATAAAGTTGATTCTGCTGAGTTTGTATTTTTGATAGATACAGTGAAAGTTGAGAACCTTGATTCTGCCGAAGTAATGTATATAGAGGCTAATGAAATTATGGAAGAGGCCAAAGTAATAAATCAAGAAAAGTTAGATTCTGCTGTTGTTTATGCCAGTAGATCACAGGAAGCAATTGATGAGTGCACTTTTGATATGCTAATTCCTATCATGGAAGAGCAACTGACTGTATTTCAAGGAATGATTACTGATAGAGAATCTGACTTGATTTACGCCGATTCAATGATTAATGTGGCTAAGCTGGAACTTGAATTTATTGAGAAAGCGAGAAAAAACATAGATGGTAATACTGCCTATTTTATGGTCGAAACGCAAATATTGGGTGAAAGAAAGTATGTGATGATAAATCCTGCTTTTGAGATTATTCGGGAATTGTAAAGGTTTGTTTTGAATGTGGCAGAAGATTTGCTATTCATTTCAATGAAGAAAATTTTATCTTCGTAACACAAACATTACTATGAAAAAGATATTCTTAATTTTTGGATTCATCTGTTTTGCCATTATGTCTTTGGCTCAGAACGTTACAGGGAACTGGCAAGGCGTCTTAACACATCCGAACGATACTTCTGGATTCTCAGATAATTTTCCTTTTTGGTTGAATATTGAGCAAGAGGGAGATACTATAATGGGGCAATCTAGAATTGAATTAGGGAACACGAAAGATTTTAGTGTGATGCTTTTCAAAGGAACTTTCAAAAACAAACACCTTGATATTGTAGAAAACGCATGGGAAGAATCTCGAATGGGTGAAGGAGTCTTTATTAATTGGTGTTTGAAAAGAATGACTTTCATTTACCATTGGGAAGATTCCACAGAGACACTGAGAGGTGTTTGGTCCTCATCAAAGGATTGTGGACCGGGCGAAATTTATCTTCACAGGTCACAAAAGGAGTTCAATAAGAGAACTGCTCAAAGCCATGATTACATTTCATTCAAAGATTTTCGTCAAAAATTGAGGCAAGAAGAATCTGTCTTAGGTATGAAAGTCGTTTTGACTCAAGTGACTTTTGATGCTAATAAATCACATCTTTTGCCTGAGGCAAGACCATTATTGAAAGAATTGAAAGATGTTTTAATTGAGAATCCTAAGGTTAAGATTAACATATTGGGGCATACTGGTAACCTAGGTCATGATCAATACAATTTGACATTGTCACTTGCTCGAGCTAAAACCGTGAAGGATTTCCTAGAGAAATTGAGTATTTCATCAACAAGAATCCACTATCATGGCTTTGGTGAATCAAGACCAATTGCAACTAACTCTACTGAAGATGGTCGTAAGCAAAACAGAAGGGTTGAATTTGAGGTGTTTGCAGAGTAATTCACAATCGTTGTTGAAAAAATCCAAATTTCTTTCACTTAGTCGGTTTAAGAAATTCATATATTGAATCGTCATTCAAGGTGAATGACGATTTAACCAAAAATATTACACTATGAAAAAGTTATTATTTATGATGTTCCTTTTAGGAGGAGTTGCCGTTGGATTTTCTAGCTGTGGAGATGCTGCAGAAGGTGGAGAAGAGACTACTGATGCTGTAGAAGAAGTTGAAGAAGAAGGTGGTGGACACTAGTCCGAATCTTTTTTAAAAAGATTAACCCCGGCTTTTTGAGTCGGGGTTTTTTATTTCAAAGTTTTCTTGCAAAGGTCACCGTTAATCCACTTTGACCATTTTCTATTATAGCCATGAACTTCTTTCGTGAGCTTACCTTTTTCATTCTCAATTGGATATCCGGTATTCGCCCAATTAAAGATCCCGCCGTATAAGTTGTAAACCTTTGTGAAGCCAACTTTTTGGAGCTTTTCACCAATTTTTTCAGACCTATATCCAATTGAACAATAAACATACACTTTGGTATCCTTTGAAATGTCACTCAATGATTCTATGTCAAAATCTTTATATCCAACAAAGCGAGCTCCTTTAATATGGCTAACATCATATTCTGACTTTTCTCTAGAATCTAAAACGACAATGTCTGAGTTCTTGCTCATCTCAAATTTCAGTTGTGTGGGTTTGGCAAGGGTTACTGTCCCTTTGACATATCCGTCAACCATTTCGTCAAAGCCTTCAGGATTCTGAGCTTCCGAAAGTGTACATGCCAATAGAAATATAAATAATAGCGCGTTTTTCATCAATGGCTAAATTACCAAAAGGGTGCCACAAATCCAATATTGTTTGAATTATGTGACCTTTGCTACATTGATTAGTCGATTTGGATTCTATTTTTGTACTCTTGAAAAGATTCATACCTATACTAGAATGGCTTCCGAATTACAAGGCAGCTACCTTTAAAAAGGATTTGCCTGCTGGGATCACTATTGGAATCATTATGATTCCACAAGGATTGGCTTATGCTATGATTGCAGGTCTGCCTCCAATTTATGGTTTGTATGCAGCCTTATTACCTCAGGTAATCTATGCCATACTAGGAACCTCAAGACAACTTTCTGTCGGCCCCGTTGCAATGGACTCTCTTTTGGTGGCTTCAGGAATCGGAGCTCTTAAACTCTCAGGAATTGAAGATTACATTTCGGTCGCCATCTTCCTCGCTCTCTTTATGGGCTGCATTCAGCTCCTCTTAGGAGTACTGCGAATGGGCTTTTTAGTCAACTTTTTATCGCGCCCCATTATTTCAGGTTTTACCTCTGCTGCAGCATTAATTATAGGTTTTTCACAGCTAAAATATCTTACGGGCGCGGAGATTGACCGTAGCAATGTCTTTCATAATATCATTGCGAACACTTATGAAAAAATAGGTGAAAGTAATATGACTTCTATTTGGATTGGACTGGTTGGGATCATAATTATTTTCGCTCTCAAGAAATGGAAGAAATCTTTTCCAGGAGCTTTAATAGTGGTGATTGCTTCAATTGTCTTTATGTATTTATCAGGCTTAGATCAATCAGGAGTTGATATTGTTGGCGGTATTCCAGAAGGGCTACCTAGCTTTCAAGTTCCGACAGTAAAGCCTGAAATTATACAAGATCAATTTTGGGATATTGCCCCTTTCGCTTTGGCATTAGCACTTGTTGCATTCACTGAAGCAATTTCAATTGGAAAGTCTATTGAACATCAACATGATGATTATAAAATCAACCCTAACCAAGAATTACGGGCGTTAGGAATATCAAATATTATTGGGTCATTCTTCATGTCTTATCCAACAACTGCAAGTTTTTCGAGATCAGCTATCAATAATGAAGTTGGTGCCAAAACCGGAATGGCATCCATCATAGGGGGCGTAGTTATTGCATTGACCTTACTCTTCTTAACGCCTTTGTTTTTCTACTTACCAAAACCAATTCTAGCTTCTGTCGTGATGGTTTCTGTTTTTGGATTGATTGATATAAAATATGCCATGCAATTATTAAAAAGAAGACCAGATGAATTTATTTCTCTGATAATTACCTTTTTAGCAACTCTTTTCATTGGTATTATTGCTGGTATTATTATTGGCATATTGTTTTCCCTTCTTTTACTGGTTTATCGAACTGCTAAGCCTCATATCGCTGAGCTTGGGAGGATTGGAGAATCAAATTACTATAAGAATTTAGAACGTTTTGGTGATACAGCAATTGAAAGAGAAGACCTTTTGATCATAAGATTTGATAGTCAATTGTATTTTGGGAATACAGAGTATTTCAAGAGTGAATTAACGAGGAGGGTTGAACGAAAAGGTGATCCACTCGTTGCTATAATATTGAATGCAGAATCAATAAATTATATTGATTCTTCAGGCGCAATTGTCTTGTGCAATACGATCAAAGAATATAAAGCAAAAAACATTCAATTTTTCATAACTGGAGCAATTGGCCCAACGAGAGATATATTCCTTAAAAGTGGTGTTATGAAAGAGTTAGGAGAAGACTATCTCTTTGTTAAAACACATGAGGCAGTTGACTTTTTAGACAAGGGAATAAAGAAAAATGAAATACAAGACAAGATCGCCCGTCAAACAAAGTCTGGAAAGTGATGAATGTCACTTAAAGTTCAAGGTAAACACCTTAACTTTGTGTTAAGAAATAAGAAAATGAAAGTAGAGCAATTATATACAGGATGTTTAGCACAAGGAGCTTACTACATAGAGAGTAATGGAGAAGCTGCGATTATCGATCCACTTAGAACAGTAGATGGATATATTCAGATGGCTGAAGAAAGAGGGGCAAAAATCAAGTACATCTTTGAAACTCATTTTCATGCTGATTTTGTAAGCGGACACGTCACTTTAGCTAAAGCTACTGGCGCGCCAATTATTTATGGTCCTACAGCGAATACAAATTTTGATTCAGTTACCGGAGAAGATGGTCAAGAATTCAAATTAGGAAAGGTGACCATCAAGTTGATGCATACACCTGGTCATACTATGGAGAGCACGTCTTATCTTTTAATTGATGAGAACGGAAAAGATCATTCATTATTTTCAGGCGATACACTTTTCTTAGGGGATGTTGGTCGACCAGACTTAGCTCAGAAAGCCGCAACAATGACACAAGAGCAATTGGCCGAAATACTATTTGATAGCTTAAGAACTAAAGTAATGCCTTTGGCAGATGACGTAATTGTTTATCCTGGTCATGGCGCCGGTTCGGCATGTGGCAAGAACATGAGTTCAGAAACTATCGGTTCAATTGGACACGAAAAAGCTACGAATTATGCTCTTAGAGCCGACATGACGAAAGAAGAATTCGTTAAAGAATTGACGGATGGATTAATGGCACCACCAGCATATTTCCCGTTGAACGTTAAAATGAACAAAGAAGGTTATGATCATTTTGATGAGGTATTGACTAGATCAAATAACGGATTAAGCGCTGCGGCATTTGATGCAGTGGCAAATGAAACAGGAGCTGTAATGCTAGATACTAGACATGAATCAGTTTTCTCAAAAGGATTTATTCCAAGGTCTATATTTATAGGTATTGATGGTGGATTTGCCCCTTGGGTTGGAGCATTAATTAAGGATGTTAAACAGCCAATTCTTTTAATTGCAGATGAAGATAGAAGAGAAGAAGTTGTCACTCGTTTAGCTCGTGTAGGCTTTGATAATATCATTGGTTTCTTAGAGGGTGGAATTGATGCTTGGACATCTGCGGGAAAAGAAACGGATACATTTGATAGTATCACAGCTACTGATTTAGCTAAAATTCAAGGAGAAGATAATTGTAAAATTATTGATGTTAGAAAGCCCGGAGAATATTCGGCTGAACATATAGATGGTGCTGCAACAGCTCCTTTAGATGCTTTGAATGATTACTTAGAGAAATTTGACGCCAGCAAAACTAACTATGTTCATTGCTTAGGCGGGTACAGATCTGTGATTGCAATTTCTATTTTGAAATCTAGAGGTATTCATAATTTGGTTAATGTTCTTGGCGGATTCGAAGAAATTCAAAAAGCCGAATTTGAGTTAACAGATTTTTTCTGTCCAACTTCTTCATAAGATTTAGAAAACAACAAACTATGAAAACGCTAAGATTATTATTGTTGGCAGCAACATTTGTGGCTATAAATGTAAGTCTAGCTCAAAGCGACATGCCGAATCTAGAGCAGCAAGATTCTGAAAAGCAAATCGCCAAACGAGTTTCAAAAGAAGTTTTCAAAGCTAAACTGAAGACTATAAAAAATGTTCAATTAATTGACGTTAGAACTCCTAACGAATTTAATGAAGGGACGATTGAAGGAGCAAAAAATATTGATTACAATTCTAAATCGTTCAAAACACAAATTGGTCAATTAGATAAATCGAAGGCTACTTTCATTTTTTGCCATTCTGGGGGAAGAAGCTCCCAAGCGCTGAGACAATTTAAGGCCCTGGGCTTCGAATACGTCCTGGAACTTGAAGGCGGATATAGCAAATACAACAAATGAAATCAGTTTTAAATCAAATTCAAAACAATCTTGTTTTGTGGATAGGCGCATCCCTTACTTTGGGACTTGCACCATTTAATCCGCCACATATTTGGGGAAAGATTCAGTGGATTCTTGGTGGTGCAGTAGGAATGAAGGCTGTGGATTGGGGAGACTTTATCATGCATGGGGCACCATGGATAATGTTGATTATCGCTCTTTTATTACGTTTGAGGAAGAAGGAAGTAGAGAATTAGTAAATTGGAAGCATCAAAAGGTTTATTTGATAGCTCCAGGAAAACATAAAACTAAATTCATTGATCAGTTACCATTTTATGGTATTCTCATCTTTATTGGTCTTTACGCCTATTCTTCTGGCATGTATCCAGGAGGGTCTCAGGCAGACGCTAAGTCCGTGGGCTTTGATTGGATAAACAACTATTGGTGCAATTTAACTTCTGATCTTGCAATGAATGGAGAGTCAAATCCAGCACGTCCCTATGCAATTTCAGCATTAATTATTCTTTGTTGCAGCTTTTGGTTTTTCTTTTGGCGCTTCGCTCAAGCATATCTAGAGAATGTCTTCTTAGAAAAAATGATGAAGGCTTGTTCAGTCATTTCAATGCTGTCAGCTATTTTGATCTTCACTTCTTTTCATGATTCAATGACTATTGTATCAAGCGCATTTGGTCTACCCGTTTTGATTGCTTTGGCTATTGGCGTTTACAAGAAACATAAGCCATTCTTTAAATGGATGGCCATCATTTGCATTGTGATTCTGGGTGTAAATAATTACATCTATTACTCAAAAACCGGAATTGAATATCTTCCATTACTTCAGAAAGTATCGTTTTTTCTTGTGCTTCAATTTATAATTGGGTTGAATTACGAAATGGCTAAATTGAATTATTCAAAAGGTCCCGTGGTCACCATCAAAGGAGTCAAAACAGCTGATTGGAATGCTGTCATGACTCATCTTAAAAAAGATGAATGGTATGTTGAAAAAGAGTATTCTGGCTTTGATAAAGGAATAGATTATGATTCTTATGTCTTCAAAAAAAATGGAAAGAAAATCGTCATGAATTGGGACAATTGAGAAGAGGGTGATTTGAAGTGCTCTCAAGATTTGGTGACTTTATTTGAGAAGGAGTTGAATATTAAACTCAATTTATAGAACCACCCTGTCAAATAATAAACACAGACCATTCTTTTATTTCAAATTTTCAATCCTTCAAATAGATTGAGTTATCTTAAAAAAGAAAGATGAAGCTGTTGCTTGCGAATTTGACATTAGTGATTTGTGACTATTCCTAATATTTAAGAATCTGATTTACTTTTACTTAACAATCAACATTTGAAAGAATTAAGATTCATTCAGATCATTAAACCGTTTTTAAAATAAGAATTTCTATCTTCGCGCCGCCCTACTTAAACTTTAAACTCTTTATTAATGAAAAAACTTATCGCCTTAATTGGCATAGGGCTAATGTCTTTTAGTGGACAAGCTCAAACAGCTTTAAATTTTGATGGCGTTGATGACTGTGTGAACATGGGAGATGTCGCAGCTCTAAATTTTGATCAAGCCAATACGTTCACAACTGAAGCTTGGATTAAAACCCCAGGGGGAGGTACTTACATGATGGTTGTTGCTAAACAGTTTAATGGAGGGACTTATCGCGGTTACTCTATGTTCGTTTCAAATGATGGTAAATTAAATTTTCAACTAATTAATAGCAATGGTATCAATAATCGTATGTGGGTTACATCAACTACGGCAACTTTATTAGATGATGCGTGGCATCATATAGCCGTGACGTATGATGGGACTAGTCTTGCTTCAGGAGTTGTTATGTATATTGATGGTGTTGCTTCACCCAATATAATTATTGCAGATAATTTAACGGCGACAGTTGTTTCTACGGCAAACTTTAAAATTGGGGATCGTTCAACCACTGCATTACCTTTTACTGGAAATATAGATGACGTTCGCGTGTGGAACACTACTCGAACACCTGCAGAGATTTTAGCAAACATGAGTGCGTGCTTAACTGGCGCTGAACTGAACTTACTTGCTTTATATGATTTTGAGGATGGAGCACCGAGCGCAACGCTAACAGATCTCACTATCAATGGTTTTGATGGGTCCTTACTTCCTTTGATGGATCCCATCAATGATTGGGTGGCCGGTTTAGCTTGTCCAGTTCCATGTTCAATTACTGACCAAACAATTACACAAACTGATTTTACCGCGATCTGTTCTGCAGATACAATTGCAACAATTGGTTCAGAATTTGGTGTCGACTACTACTTAAGAGATGATTCGGATGACTCAGTAATTGATGGACCAATTGCCGGGACTGGAGCAAATATTAATTTATCAACTGGAAGTGTAGGAGCAACAACAACTTATAATGTTTTTGCCGAGGTTCCTGGTTCTTCTAATGCTCTCGATTTTGATGGGGCTAATGATTTTATTCAAATCCCTCACAATGCCTCATTAAATGTTTCTGGTGGTGGTGAGGTTACTATGGAGGCTTGGATATTTCCGAATGTCGGTGGCGCATGGGAAAACATAATTATGAAAGGAAACTATGGTTATGGTCTTGCTCTTCAATCTTCAAATCAAATATATTTCTGGGACACTGGATGTGGAGGATGTAATGTAGCTCCTTCAGATGTTGCCGCTACACCAGGTGTTTGGAATCATGTTGCTGTAACAGTTCTAGATCTTGGAGCAACTATGACTGTCACTTATTATCTGAATGGAGTCAATGTAGGAGTAAAAACTTCTCCTATAGCCCAAATTAATGATAATGTAGGTGATTTATATATAGGAAGACAAGGAGCAGGATGTGCTTGTAATTATATGAATGGAATGGTTGATGATGTTCGAATTTGGAATGATGTAAGAACTCAGGTTGAAATTGCAGCCGAGATGAACAACTGCCTTGATGGTACAGAAGCCAATTTGGTAGGTTATTGGAAATTAGATGAAGGAACTGGTAGTGCAACAGTTTCAGATGAAACAGGAAATGCATTGGATGGAACCTTAATGCTAATGAACCCAGCTGTTGATTGGGGAGTTGGTAATATAACTTGTACAGGGTGTCAACTTGAAATGACAGACATGTTAACGATCACGATTAATCCGATTGGAGACCAAACACTTTTAGAAGCTGATTGGGCATCTTGTGGAACTCAATCTGATTCATTGTTGACGTTAAATAACTCTGAAACAGGTGTTGATTACTACTTAAGAGATGATGCAGACAACTCAATTATTGATGGGCCAATTACTGGTTCAGGTGGGCCAATTAATTTCAATACTGGAGCCATTGCGTCAACAACAACTTTTAATGTGAATTCAGAAGCTGTAAGTTCTTCTCAAACAGGAGATGGGCTTAATTTTGATGCGTTAAATGATTTCGTTTTAGCAGGTAATCCGGCAACACTTCAGCTTTCTCAAGGAACTTACGAAGCATGGATCAGAACTACGAACGCAGGAAATTCTTACAGAGGTATAATGGGGAAAGCGCTTGCTACTCATTTGTTCCTTATGAACAAT
>JBLFXO010000120.1:0-9762 GCA_047609865.1 Arenicella sp. | reverse complement strand
CAGAACGTCGTGAGACAGTTCGGTCCCTATCTGTTGTGGGCGTTAGATATTTGAGAGGACCTACCTCTAGTACGAGAGGACCGGGGTGGACGAACCTCTGGTGTACCTGTTGTGGCGCCAGCTGCATTGCAGGGTAGCTACGTTCGGATGAGATAAGCGCTGAAAGCATCTAAGCACGAAACTCGCCTCAAGATGAGATATCTTTTAAGGGTTGTTGAAGACGACAACGTTGATAGGTCACAGGTGTAAAGATGGTGACATCAAAGCCGAGTGATACTAATTACCCGTAGACTTATAATCTACAATTTACTCACTACTTCATGAAATCTCAATTATTAGATTTCATGCTATATGAAATAACAACATTTAAGACATTGATCCATGTTTACTAAAACGGGATCGCCGATTTTCGGTGTCTATGGCGGTTGGGCCCACCTCTTACCATTCCGAACAGAGAAGTTAAGCCAACTTGCGCAGATGGTACTGCCCTTTTGAGGGTGGGAGAGTATGTGGATGCCAATTTTTAAGACCTCATTTCCTTTATTGGAAATGAGGTTTTTTTTTGAAAGAAATTACGGAGATATACGGTAATTGATTTGTTTTAAAGTGGTTAGCTAAAATGTAAGCTGCTAGAGTGACGGTTCATTGAGCAATACCTCAGAATTGAGCAAAAGATTGGTAGCCAACTTTTGGAATCATTATTGCGTTAATTAGTAAAAGGACCAAAGAGTATGGGGATTAGTGAGAAAATAAAAGCGATATATGTTTTACAAAGATTTGTAAGAATGAGTCGTGTATTGATTCCTACTTACATTGAATTATCTAATAAATCAAGCTTGACCGATTCAGAATCTTTCAGAGTTAAGAAGATTGAATCTATTTACAATACTTTCAAGGCTGATCCAGTTACTAGTCAATACTTAATTAATTCTAATATTCTTGGCTTAATCCAAGGAGTATATGCTTCACTCCAATCAGAAAGAAGAGATACGCCAGAGGGATTTCACGAATACAATTCATTTATTCATGAAAGTGATAGGTTAATAGGGCAATGGGATAGACAAATTCTTAACTGAATTATTTCCCCGATCCTTTAAAGACAATTGCAATTGTATAGAACATGATTTTTATATCTAATGCAAGAGACATATTCCTTATATACAGTAGGTCGTATTTCATTCTTTGAACCATCTGATCAACGTTTTCAGCATAACCAAATTTAACTTGACCCCATGAAGTAATTCCAGGTCGAACTTTGTGTAGGAAAAGATATTGAGGATCCATTTTTGAGATTTTATCTATGTAAAATTGTCTTTCGGGGCGAGGGCCAACTAAAGACATGTCACCGATTAGGACATTCCAAAACTGCGGAAATTCATCAAGTCTAGACTTTCTCATGAACTTACCGACACTTGTAATTCGAGAATCGTTAGTACTCGACAATTGAGGTCCCTCTTTTTCTGCGTCAATTTGCATGGTACGATACTTTATTATCTTGAATGGTTTTCTATTTTTTCCAATTCTTTCTTGAGTGAAAAAGACTGGTCCTTTTGACGTGGTCTTAACTAGAATGGCGAGAGTGAGATAAACAGGTATCAAGATCAAAATTGCTAAAAATGAAAAAAGGACATCTATTATTCTTTTGGATGCGAATTGCCAATCAGGCATTGATGAAGGTGTGATATCGATTAGAAGAGCTCCAAAAATGCTATTCATTTTTACTTGTCCACTCAAAATATCGTAAGCATCTGGAATTACGTTGATCTTGACATCTGCAGCGCTTAATGAACTGATGATTCCTTTTAATTTCTCATGTTCAGAGCTTTCTAATGCAAGTATCACTTCTTCAAAATCGTGGTCATTTACAATGCTCGTTATGTCAGCAATGTGACCTAAATAAGGCATTTCTGATTTCAAAGAAAAATCAGAACCGTTGATATTCACATATCCAACAAAATCGTAGCCAGGGTTTTGTTTAAGCTTTCTAATATCGTTGATTAGATCTAAAGCTTTTTGAGAGCCTCCAATGATTACAGTCTTGAAACCCAATTGACCTTTATGGATTTTCTTCACATAAACTGTAGTTGAAATAATTCGAGGGATTAATGTTATGAGAAAATGTAAGCCGAGAAATAATAGGAACAACTTGTAGAATTGGGTGTAATTGACAACGAAGTCATTGAGAAGAATAAAGAAGAAAACCCCTATGCTTCCTATAACGGTCGCAAATAATGTTTGCTTTATAGTTTTTAATCTATACCTCTTTTTAATATCTATGTAAGTACCTTGAATTGTATAAAGGAAAATCCATAAAAATGGTAGACATACCAAAGTAACCCAGAAACTTCCCTTGAAAACAAGTTCAGTTTCTTCTATGTTAATAACTCTGTATATGTAGAATATAAACCAAACGCCTGCTGCTGTTAGGAAGTCAAACAGTATTAAAAAGAAAGATTTTCGCTGTTTCCTCACTCGTACCTTATGACTTTGATATTATCCAAATAAATAATGGCATCACTTTTATCTGTATCCAATATTGAGAGTAGGAAAATCTCAAAAGAAGTTGCATTGACTTCGAAACTAACATCTTCTTTAATATTGATGTATATTTTTTTCCATTTCAATTCACTCTCAACTTGAGAATTCAGAATTACTAAAGGGGTGTGTTCATTAGTGCCGCCACTATTTTTTGCAACAACACCCATTGCAATAGAATTTGTATTCATATAATCTATTTCAACATATACATCTTCACCACCAGGTAGATTGAGATTAGTATTTGTAGTTCCTTTGTATAAAGAATCGCTTGAACTCAGCGTTATCATGCCGCAACTATTCCCATACTCAACAATCTCAGGATGAGTACCCTCTGAAATAATATTTATATTAGTGTCAGAAAGGATATCTTTTAGAAAGTCGATTCCAACATCTTCAAAGTCCTCGAGTAATTGAAATTGAATATTTGATTTATATGTAATAGGAGGAGAAACTTCAACTTCTTCATTTTTTATCAGAGTAATTTCCCCGTCAAACCTATTGTAAAATGGGTATCGTGTTCTAGTTGCTGAAATCCCATTGACTTTGATCCCAGCATAAATTGTGAAATCGTGGGTTCCTTCTGCTAAGATAGGTATTCTAGCAGGTAAGGAAAATACGCCTAAGGCTTCATTATCCATATAGACCCAGGCATCTGTAATTCCTTCAGAGTTTGGTCCTTGAGTAGATTCATCAGTAACGAAATCAAATTCGTTTATAATTAGCCAAGAAGGAGTTAAGTCGTCTTTTTGACAAGCTGTAAGGGTAAGTACTATGAAATAAAGAAAGTAAATGTTCTTCATGAACTAATTTTAGTCTTGATTTAAACGTAGTTTTCGGTTAAATATTTTGCTTTAGTAAATTTTGATTGAGTTTTATTTTATCGATAATTCGATATGCAATTTCGAGAGCGTAATGGCCTTGTTCACCTGAAACAATTGGAGTTTGGTTATTTGTAATTGCTTCACCGAAAGCTTTTAACTCTTCTAATATTGCGTTCGTGTCCTGAGTAGTAGGCTGCACAACTTCAATTTTTTTCTTTTCTTTCCCTGGACCCAGATCGAATACAATATCAAATGGATCAGGCTCGTGAGAGATCGTTGTCATTTTAACTATCTCAGATTTCTTTTCTAAGTAGTCAACGGAGATGTAGGCGTCCTTTTGAAAAAACCTGGTCTTTCTCATATTTTTCATTGAGATTCGAGAAGCTGTCAAGTTGGCAACGCATCCATTTTCAAATTCTATTCTTGCATTTGCTATATCAGGTGTTTCGCTGACCACAGCTACTCCTGAAGCAGAAATATTACTCACCCTTGAATCCACAACAGATAGAATAGCATCTAAATCATGAATCATTAAATCTAAAATAACAGGAACATCAGTTCCTCTGGGGTTATATTGTGCTAATCTGTGGACCTCAATAAAAAGAGGATTAAGTAGAAACGGTCGTGCACTTTTGAAAGCAGGATTAAATCTCTCGACATGACCAACTTGAATCTTGATATCATTCTGATTTGCCAAATCCAATAATTCTTGAGATTCATTAACTAGATTGGTCATTGGTTTTTCAAGAAATGTATGTTTTCCTAATTGGATCGCATTCTTAGCAATTTCGAAATGATTTAATGTTGGAGTGACGACATCTACACAATCAATAGAATTTAATAAGTCATTTTGATCTTCAAATCTCTTAATACCAAATGATTTGACAGCTTTAGATGCGTTTTCATCATCTGGGTCATAGAAGCCCACAAACTCAAATTGATCCTTCAATTCCAGAATCAATTTGGCATGAATTCTTCCCAAATGTCCAACGCCAAATAAACCAATTTTTAACATCAATAAAAGTTTCGCCAAAGTTATTCAATTAATAGCAGTTTCAAGTGAAGTAATGTTAATAATAAGTTCAAAAAATGGAATCATTTTTTTGTATCTTGTTGAAAACTCAAATGATGAAAAAAACTCTCACTTTATCCATGATATGGATGCTTTCATTCAGTGCCTTCTCACAATCAACTGACACCGTGAGTGTAATGGTGTATAACCTTTTGAAGTTTCCGCAGGTTAATGCGTCTAGAGTCAGTTTGTTAAAGAATATTGTCCAAGAATCGTTACCCGATATTTTGATGGTTTGTGAACTCACATCTTCTTCTGGAGGAAGTGCTGTATTGAATGATTGTTTGAATCAGAATGGAATTTCCTATTATGATAAATCTAATTATGTGCCTGGAACAGACACCGAAAACATGCTGTATTACAACACCAATAAGCTAGTGTTGATGGAGCAAAATGTAATTTCAACGGACCTGAGAGACATAAATGAATACGTCCTTTACTATAAGAGTATTGACATTGCTACAACAATTGATACTACTTTCTTTTATGCATACATGTGTCATTTAAAAGCTGGTCAAACAGAAACGGCACTGAGAAATGAAATGGCTCAAGATTTGAAAGAGTACATGGCCACGAGAAGTCAAATTGAGAACGTATTGTTAGGAGGGGACTTTAATGTTTACGGAAGTAGCGAGCCAGTTTGGAATACCATTTTGAGTGGAGCGGGGGTTGATTTGGTTGACCCGATAGATACCCCTGGAGATTGGCATGTAGACTGGGGGTATGCAGATATCCATACTCAAAGTACAAGAACGACTGAATTTGATGGAGGAGCTTATGGAGGGATGGATGATAGATTTGATTTGATATTTATTTCACCGGATCTTCAGAACTGGGGAAACCAAGCGAAATATATTGATGGCACGTATTGGGCCTATGGACAAGATGGGAATCATTATAATGATGCTTTGACGGACGCTCCTGCTAATACGAGTTTACCTGCTAATATAATTCAAGATTTGCACGATATGTCTGATCATTTACCTGTTTATATGGAGGTTGAAGTTCAGACTTCATTTAACGGAATACATGATTTGAACTATGGGCTTTCGGCCTATTACAATTCCTATAGCGAATCGATAAATTTTCAATTTTCAAAAGAAACGTTTCAAGCCGGAAGTTTTTCTGTATTTGATTTGAGTGGGAAAAAGGTGATTTCTAACGTATTGATTGAGGACGACAATACAATATCTGTCAAGTTACTTGAGTCAGGCCTGTACATTTTGAAAGGAAATGACATTCCATTCAGCTACAAGTTTATAAGGTAAGGTTTAACGTTAGGTAGAAGTTAATTCCTTCTGATGGAATGATTCCTGGACCTGGGTAAGCGCTTGCTCTTCTGGTGAAATATTTGTTATTGGTGAAGTTATTGCAGCCGGCATTCAATCCGATATTTTTACTGAATTTATAATTTATCCCTAAATCCATTACGTAGTATGAAGGTATAATTCCTGCAACAGCATTTGGATCAAATTCTGCATTAGTGCCGTCAGTGAAGTGTTTCTGAACATAAGTGAATAGATATGAGGCGCTAAATCTTTTCAAAGTAATTTGGTATCCAACTTTTACAGATAGAGGAGGGACCAACTCAACTACTTTTTCACTGTATGCTGGTTCAAGGGTTTGACCATATCTAGCGTGAACGTATGAAGCATTCGTAAATATGGAAGAATAGAATTGTGAACTGTCACTCTTTTTGAAGAAATACTCCCCAAAAGCTTCTAAACCTGTACTATAAGCGTTTCCAATATTCGTTCTTAGTCGAACGAAATCTGAACCATTTTCAGAATGATTAATGACTCCAATCTTATTATTGTAGTAAAGAAAAAATCCACTCACATCAAACTGAAAACGTTTAGTTTTGCCTCTAAACCCAATGTCTGAATTGAATCCTTTTTCATCTTGGATGTTTTCATCTACTTGCTGATTGGGGTTTATGATTCTAACATCTGAGAAATTTATTCCTCTATAGTTTTGGGCAAAATTTGAATAGACTTCCATTTGATTATCGAATTTGTAAGTCATCCCGACACCTGCTAAAAGAATATGTCTTTGATTCGATTTATCTTCAGTATAAGATGTGTCAAAAAGAAGCTCGTTTGTTAAGGGATGAAATTGCATCTCGCGATAAGAACCTTGAGCCTTAGTGTCAATAAATTCATACCTAGCTCCCAAAGAAACCCAATATCTCTTAGAAAGTCTGAACATGTTTTCTGCAAAGGCTGAGTAATTTCTTGAAGGATAAATATAGTTTGAACCTTCTAAATCAGTCGGGTTTATAAAATTGAAGTCCGCGTCATAACCATCACTTGCCAAACCTTGTAGGGATGTCGTTTGACCTTGGTAATACCTCAAGCCACTGACCAGTAATCCTTTCATCTTTTTTCCAATAGGATAGTGCTGTAGAAATCTTAATTCAGCTCCTAAATTATTGAAGTCACCTTTAATCAGATCGCGTTCAAGTAAATCGTCTGTTCTAGTAATTTTATCAAGATTACCAAGTGCGTTTCTGTTGGCAATTACTTTGAAGGCCTTAATGTCTATTTTGGTGTTGTGAGATATTGACCAATTAAAATGAGAAGCGAAAAGATTCCATTCAACTCCAAACCAGTTTCTGTCCCTTATTGATTGACGTGCATTTTGTTCAAATAGTGCATCAGTCAATCCTCCAGCCTGTTTCGCTAAATATGACATTCTCGTGTACTCTGCACTCAAAAACATATTCTCGGTGAAATGGTACTTTAATTGTCCAAAGAAGTTGTGCTGTGAAAACTCAGAATTGTCTCGCCATCCATCACCTTGCTTATACTTGTAATAAGTGAGATAGCTGAATTTTTTCTTTATTGTACCTGACAGACTGTTGAATGTTGAAACCAAATTGTATCCACCATAAGTATGATTTCCTTTATACTCTATGTTTTTATGAGAAGGTTGGATTAGATTGAAGTTCAACATACCGCCAAATTGAGGTCCAAACTGAAGAGATGCCGCTCCTCTGATCATTTGAATGTCTTTAATTGCTTCCGCTGGTGGCGTGTAATATGTTTCTGGATATCCCAGAGCATCAGCACTTATATCGTAACCATTTTGACGTGTATTGAAATGGGCGGTTCGATTAGGACTTAATCCTCTAGCACCAATTCCCAGTTGAAGTCCTCCACCATCACTTTCCCAGATGTTTAAGCCAGGGACTGAAGCGTAAAGCTCTCGTGCATTATTAGTTGATTTGTTTGCAATTAAATCACCCATAGAAATGAGCTGTGTTTTTTTTCCATGTGTGAGAACCATATGTTCTATAGTTCTCAAGCTTCTTTTTGTAAAATCTGAATTACCGTAAACAATGACTCTACTGAGGGTCATTGTGTCTTCTAATTCTATGAATATTTCATTCTTGACATCCCTCTCAATTGAAAACTCGGTTTGAAATTCTTTGCAGCCTAATGATTTACACTGTATAATCAATTCTTGACAATCTATTTTTTCCAAATAGAATCTTCCAAATTCATCAGTTATTACATAGATTGGTTTGTCCGCTTTCAAAATTACCGTAGCAAATGGTATCGCATCCTTAGTTTCGGTTTCTACTACTGTACCAAAGAGTTCACATTGGGCAACAGAAGAGATGCTCACTAAAAATAGATATGTCAGTATTAGGAATCTCATTCTTCAAATGGCTCTAGCCAGTCTCTTTCGGCGAAACCGTTTTCAATTGCGAGTAAATTTTTATCATTGTTCACGAACAGTTGGTGTGGTCGAGCATTGATTGTTACGTAAATTTCTGCTCTTATTTCTGGCGTTTCAAATTTCAAAATTTCGCCAAATTTACTAAAAGAAGTATCATTAAAGCACTCACCTAAGTAATTAGCGTAATCAAGAATCATGTCTGGCTGCGAACTCATCATTTTTTCTTGGTTAGTAGTGAGGAAATCTGAGTTGTCAATTTCATAATTAAGGCCGGATTCGGCATCATAAGCGTAAAAAGTTGAATCTGCCGTTTTCTCCATCAGCATTACACGCCAACTAAATCGATATCCGCTTTCAGTATAAAAAACATCTCCTTCATAGGCCAAATGTCTGAAGGGCACAACAATTTGAATCAAGCAAAAAACAGCAAGCATAGCAATTATTGAAGTCCTTCTTTTTACCTGCCATTGTTCGTTTGAAGATTCTTTACTTCCTCTAAGGAAACCAAGAATCTTTTCGTGAAAAGGGGGGGCAAAGAAAATTAAAGTTCCAACCATCATCACCCAAGGAAAAACACCTATAGGGAATAGTAACCAAGTAGTCAGATGAAAGATTAAAACAAAGAAGTAGGCAGTTTTTCTAGTTTTTGGAATGATCAGAAACAGCACAATTAAAAGATCATAAAAACAGCCAAACCAGCTAAATGCATATGCAACCCAATCTTGTTTTAGAAAGTCTCCAAAAACCGGCCAGTGGTTTGCTGTGTGCAGCCAATATTTGAGTGGTTGCGCTTCAAGTAGCCAATCAGATTCGATCTTTGCAATTCCAGCGAATATGTAAACGACAGCAATTTGAAACTGAAGAATCCTTATCTCCCACAGACTGCATTTATCAGAACTCTTAATGAATCCAAACTTATTATCGAGGGAAAACTGACGGTTAGCGCTGATGAAAATCAACAGAAATGAAATGAGAGTAACGAAATAGTAATGGTTAAGGTAATTCGCTTTGTCAAGGAGTTCAATGTAAGTGAAGCATATAAAAAATCCAATGCTGGCATAGCGATAAAAAAGCCCAAGTGTAATTAGAATGCTACCTATGATGAGTCCCGAAAAGAGTATCCAAATTCCAATTTCGGAAGGGTAGGGCAACCACTCAAATCCGTAATAAGAAAAATGAAAGTCAGGTTCTACATATAATGTTGTGACCCAACCTTTTGAGATAAACCTGACAGTTGAGAACAGCATAAGCAGCCCAAAACATATTCTGTAAACCGTTAAAGGCGCAGCAGAAACTTGACTGTGAAGAGAGTCTCTTAAAGACTGGAGCTTAGTCACCATCATTATCTTGGAAAGTAATTAGAAGCCCAAGGGCAGATGACATGTCAGTTTTGATGTAAGTAACTAAAGTTTTGATATTGTTATATGCTGTTGTTATCCCAGCAGCATCAGTATCTACTTTTTGAGATAGTGGATTACCGATAGCATCTAAAGAAGTTGTGCAAATGTCAAACCTGCTAATAATTTGATCAGCAAGAGAATTTCCTACTCCGTCTTCGACATCTCTGATATATTCTTCAAATCCTATCCCGGATGAACCTGTAAATACGTCTTTTAAAGCAAGGACACTTTCTTTCGCTAGATCGAT
>JBLFXO010000119.1:0-9815 GCA_047609865.1 Arenicella sp. | reverse complement strand
GCTGACCTTGACGTGGTTCGTGGTTCGTGGTTCGACCTGCCTAACGGCAGACTGCTATTGGATGACAAATGTTTTTTTGACTGGAGACTAGAGAGGCGGGATTGTTTACGGTTCAATGAATTCCCAATCTTTGATTGGCTCAAAACGTTCCCAAGATTCTTTAACTGATGGATGCTCTAGAACTGATTCAGCCGTTACTTCAGGCAAATGCTCTTCACCCATTCCGTTTTTGACGAAAATTAAATTGAAACCTAATTGATTTGCACCCACTAATCGATATCCTTTTTCTTTTGCCAACTTGATCATGGCTGGAACTGATGCGCCATGATAAACCGGGTGTTTTCCAGGGAAAACATAGTTCTTGTCATATGGCACAACAATGTTTCGCATACCAAACTCAACATGTGTTTCAATAATTACCACATTCGGTGAAACTTGTTCGAGAGCTTTCCAAACCCAATAATCATTTCCATCAATATCAATACTTAACAAATCTATGTCCCCTTCTAATTTAGCGTCTTTGCATAATTGATTGATGTTCTCAACCTGAACCTTTGCGCAAGTGAAAGTTGGAGCATACATCCAGGGATGTGGATACTTTGAATAGAATTTTCTACCTCTCTTAATTGCTTTTGGATTACCGTCCAGAAACAAACCATGATATCCAAAATTGAGAGCCAAATTGGCACAGTTACTGTTGATCCCGTCATCTGATCCTATTTCAACAAAAGTCTTATTCTGCATTCCGATAATAGAAAAGATATAAAGCAATTTACCGTCTTCTTCATACTGGGAAAAGACTCTAAAACCTGTCTCAGACAAGGGAATCGACTTACCATCTTTACCCCATTGCTGGTATTGGTTATATAAAGATCGCTGTGCAATTTGAGTTTCCGCAGAAAATCTATTTCGCACTTTAACGATATAAAACTTACTCTTTAATATGTTTTTAAACCAACCCATTAATTCTATTTGAAATTCCAGTCAACTTCTTTTTCCCACTTAGATTTCACATTGACTAATCCAGAATAATAAATCACATTTTCTGGTTCAATAGCATCTTCTAAACTACCAGTTGACCATTCTCCATTTGCGTCTACGTCAAATATCAATCTAAGTTGATAATCTCCAGGTAAAAGTTCGTCAAAGGTCAACTTTTGATTAAAATCTTGCTCCCTTACTTTTACCCCTTTGCTGTCCAGTAAATGGACAATCACTTGATCCAAAAAGAGCGTATCCACATTCAAAATAAGCGAAGCATAATAGTCAGACTCATGATTATCAAGCAGTATTCTAATCTCTTTGTCGTTAATTCGACCATAAACTGAAGTTACCGCTCCGGAATCAATGATAACTTCATGTGCCCTTGTTCCAAAAGTCGGGACGTCCAGGTCTAAAACTTCAGAACCTACATCTGAAATTTCTACTTGAATTGAATCTTTATCAAAGGCATGAATTCCGCTCAGCTCAATTTGACCAAGAGGTTCAGAAAAATGAATTTTAAGATTCTCTTCCGGAAGTAATTTCCCTTTCTTGACATTGTGAGTCCACTTGAGTTTTACATCTTCAATTTTATCTGGGATGTTTTTATAAATTGGCTTGAGCGTATCGAGTTCTCCATTTAGGTAAGTGTAGAATCTCATTTTCGATTTTGGATTTTGATCCAACCAGTATATCAACGAATCTTTTGATCCTGTTTCTTCTTTAAGTAAATCTAAAGTGCTTCTCAGGCTAAAGGTATCTGCTGGATTTGAAAGGAGAATTTTCAGGCTACCAGGAAAAGAAAACTCAGTGTCTTCAATCTCACAACCCGATTGTTTAGGCAAAAATGACTTTAATAATAGGCTATCAATAGACTCATATAAGTTAATTGTTTGTTTGCCTAGAAAAGCCCTTTTCTCATTTGATTCAAGCAATAAATTTTTATTTCTATCATCCAAGGCAAAAACGTAATACTCACCGTCTTTTAAATAATTCATCTCAAATAATCCGTTCTCATCTGTTTGCGCTAAATAAGTAGGTTTCACCTTGAAAGGAATGGAATCAAACTCAACATCAGTTTCATAGGGATAGAGACCAACAAGTAAGCCTTTTTCCCCTTTATTTTTGAAAGCATCAATTACTTTCCCACTCACTTTGAGAGAATCAATATAATCTCCAGTTGAAAAAACGTATTGAAAAACTGAGTCATTTCTTTCTGTAATGTCCTGAACAGCTCCATTGAAAGTGATAGTATAAGTTGTGTTCTCTTTTAATTCGTCAGCAAATTTGATGCTCAGTTTTTTGTTTTTGGAAGTGATTTCTGGCGCATTTTCTTGTTGAGGAGTAATGATAATGTTATCATTCGGCTTGTTAAGTTTTATGTATTCTTTAAACTTCATTTCAATCTCATTTCCTGTGAAATTCAATTGACCATTTGAAGGAAAAGTTTTAGCAGAGTCTATAGCTGGTGCATAAGTATCCTTTGGTCCCCCCGAAAGTGGGACTTGCTGAGCACAGCCAGTCAAAATGAACAATATGAGAACTACAGTAGATTTACGCATTATGCTTTAATCAATTCAGAAATCAATAACGCAAGTCGTTCAAGGTATATTTTATCCACTTCAGAAAAATCTGCCAATGAATCGCTATCAACATCAAGCACCCCAAGAACAATTTCATTCTTCTTTATCGGAATTACAATCTCAGATTTTGAGGCAGAACTGCAGGCAATATGACCTGGAAAAGCATCAACATCATCTACAATCACTGTATCCGAATTCTCCCAAGCTACGCCACAAACACCTTTACCGATTCTAATTCTAGTACAAGCTATTTCGCCTTGAAATGGTCCAAGAACTAGTTCTTCTTGATTTTTCACAAAGTAAAAACCAACCCAGAAAAACCCGAAAGCTTGCTTTAAAGCAGCGGCAATATTTGCGCAATTGGCAATAAAATCCTCTTCACCCTCAACTAATGCAGCAATTTGGGGGATGAGACTTTTATAAACCTCTTCACGAGATTCACCTTCAATGTTTAACTCTTCAGCCATAAATAATGATGCGAAATTAAGCTTTTAAACGAAAAGATCTGCAGCTATTCCGTCTGCAATGAATTTGCCTTTTGAAGTAAGTACGTAAGCGTCTTCGGTTTCTTTTATGGAATCTTGGCGAATAATACTCTCAAGTACTTTATTGAATTCAGGATGTACGACATTATTCAAGAGTTCACTCAACTCCATTTTATCAAGTCCCCACTTAGTTCTTAATCTAGTTAAGATGAAGTCATTGAATTTGTCATTATCAGACAATTGCTCAGTTTCAAAAGGACGAAAGCCTTTTTCAATTTCAGCCAAATATGTATTATTGTTGCGAATATTCCAACTTCTAGATGCACCATCAAACGAATGAGCTGAAGGGCCAGCTCCCAGGTAATGTTTCCCTCTCCAATAAGCCGAATTATGTCTTGAAATAAATCCGTCTTTAGCAAAGTTCGAAATTTCATATTGTTCAAATCCAGCTTCAGACAGTTTATCAACTAAATACTCAAATTGACCAAGGCTCTCTTCATCTTCAGGCAATTTCAATTCTCCTTTAGTTTCTAGATGATTGAACACTGTATTTCCTTCTATTGTTAGGCAATAAGCAGAAATATGATTAACACCCATATCAATCATCTGTTGAACTTGTTCTTTCCAGTAATCCAAATCTTTGTTAGGTAAGCCATAAATCAAGTCAGCAGTGATGTTATCAAAGCCTAATTCGCGGGCAATTTTAATTGAACTAAGTGCCTCAGAGCTGTTGTGAGCCCTGTTCATGAACTGAAGGACATCATTATCAAAAGATTGAACGCCTATGCTCAACCGATTTACGCCAGCCTCCTTGAAAGCTCGTAAATTTTCAATTGCTAAGTCGTCAGGGTTTGCTTCTAAAGTAATTTCCGGATTTCCACTCACTTCAAAATTATCGAATACAGTTTTAAGTAGCAACTGAAGTTGTTCTAAGCTTAATAATGATGGAGTTCCACCACCAAAATAAATGGTTTCTATTGTTTTTGACGAAAAGGAATCTTTTCTAAGAATCAATTCTTTTGAAATGGCCTTCACCATCCTATCTTGGTTCGCAAGATTAGTTGAGAAATGAAAATCACAGTAATGGCACTTTTGCTTACAAAAAGGAATGTGCAAATATATTCCGGCCATGAATTAGAATGTCTTATTCTACTGAGTCAGCAGCCTCAGTTGCTTGCGCTTTTCTCGCTTGGAAGTAAACTGACCTAAGATCTAACAACCTCATTCCGTTAGTTTCTAAGCCCTGAATATTTGATTGCTGAAGCATCATGTCTTCACCATACCAAAGAATAATGAAAGCTGCATCATCCATTAAGATTTTCTCAGCTTCTGCAAACGCAGCATAAGATTCTTCTTGCGTTCCAGATTGAGAACCTCTCAGGTACGCCTCATCAAATGCTTCGTTCTGATATCTAGAACTGTTCATGTAAGAAGGAACATCAGATGATTCAGGAACAATTTTTCCGTAAGCGTTTACCAAGAACGTTTCTGGATTTGGGAAATCACCAAACCAAGTTGATCTGAAAATATCCGCTTTTCCTAAAGCTTGATTCTCGATTAACTGATTGAATTCAATTCCTTCAATTTCAATGTTAATATTCAAGACTGACCTCAATTGATTTTGGATTTCAGAAGCAATTAAGTAAGCATCATTGCCCAATCTAAATTGCATTGATAAAGAAGGGAAACCTTTTCCGCCAGGATATCCAGCTTCAGCTAATAATTTCTTAGCCTCTTCAGGGTTATAAGAATATGAAGATTCTTCAATTCCTTCAAAGTCATAATCTTTAAAGATCTTAGCTAAGGGAGGAGTAATTCCGAATTTACCAATCTCATAAGCTTGATTCTTCATGATTTTCTCAACCAATTTCTTTCTATTCACCGCAAAGTTGATTGCTTGTCTTACTTTCTTGTTCTGTAAAACAGGAGTTGTCATATTGAACTCAAGATAAGTCGTTGATAATTGAGGCTGTGAAACCAACATGTATTTTGGAGGATCACTTTCAAAATCAGAAATTCTTTCTTCTAATACTTCAGAAACTGCCGTGATCGGAACGTTAGGAATATAAGAGAGTCCGCCTTCCCAGAATTTATCCATTTGATCATCAGAATTATCGTGGTATTCAAAAATCACCGTGTCTAAATAAGGTAATTGAATGCCGTCTGCATCTTGTGCCCAGAAATTAGGGTTCTTGCAAAGCTTAACTAATTCAGAATTTGAAGACTTGTCATAAGTAAATGGTCCAGTTCCAACTGGCATATATTCTGATGTCTCAAAAGATTCATTTGGAACAATTGAAGCAAAAATTGTCGCTAGTTTTTGCAAAAATACTGAACTCGGCTCTTTAATTTGAAAGCTTACGGTGTTTCCGCTTGAAGTGATACCTGAAATAGATTCAGCAGTTCCTTGATAGAACTCATCCCCTCCAACAACGGTGTTATTAAAATTGTAGTACGCTCTATTAGAGGTTTCATTCGTATATATATTCTCGAAAGAATATATTACGTCAGACGGTTCAAGCGCTCTTCCTTTGCCGTCTGCGAAACAAGGGTTGTCTTGAAAAACAACTCCTTCTCTTAACGTAAAAGTGTATGTCAATCCATCTTCTGAGACATTCCATTCACTTGCTAAAGCAGGCTCAATCTCTAAAGTCTTTGGATTATATTTTACTAATCCTTCAAGAACTTGATCATATACCTGAGCAGTTTCGAGTTTTTGAACCTCAATTGGTCTGATACATTTAAAATAACTTCCTACGGGCATAGAAAATGTTCCGCCTAAAATTGAATCATCATCAGGGTTGGCGCTGTCATCAGGACCGCCCCCACATGAGAAAATAATAATACTTAGACTGATTAGACTGAGATTCTTAAATAATTTCATATTCAAAGTTGAAAAAATGGAATTGGTATTCATCAAATGTAACCCAAATATAAATTAAATTTATTAAGTAATGAAAATGCATGCATATATTATCAATGAGATATATTCCTCCATTGTGAAAAAAATGGGGTTTTGCTTGTTTATCTAAATCGTAAACTTTAATATTGCACTTACTTAGAAATGAGCTAAAGCGTTTTTATATTTGCTACTATGTTGAAAAACACTATCTTACTGGCTATAATTTTTCTTGGAGGATCTTACTCATCTTTCGCCGATTTGTCTATTGAAGGACATTATCAAGGAAAAAACCTATACGTACAGAATCCTGAAGACGAAGATGGCTTCGGATTTTGCGTAACAAAAGCTACTGTGAATGGAGATCCTATTTCAGATGGAATCCAATCAAGTGCATTCGAAATTAATTTTGCTGAGTTTAGCGTAAATATTGGAGATCCGGTATTTATTGTTCTAGATCACGGAATTGGCTGCAAACCGAAAATTTTAAATCCTGAAGTATTAAAACCTAAGAGTACATTCGTAATTGGAAATATTTCTTGCTCACCTGACGGTTCACTTACATGGTCAACTACAGCTGAATCTGGAAAATTACCCTATATAGTTGAACAGTACAGATGGAACAAATGGGTTTCAGTTGGTGAAGTTGATGGAGTTGGAACTGCTGCAGAAAACAAATACACTTTTCAAGTTTCTCCTCACTCTGGTGAAAATAAGGTAAGAGTTGTTCAAACAGATCATACTGGTAAGAAGAAGCCTTCTAAAGCAGTAACGTTCTCAAATGCAGCGATTAAAGAACCAGAACTTAAGCCTAAGAAGGTTAAGAAAGAGATTAAATTCACCGCAGGTGAAACTCCAATTGAGACTAAATATGAAATTTATGATGCCTACGGTAATATCGTAAAGAAAGGAGTAGGCTCAGAAGTTAATTGTGAAAACCTTAAAAAAGGTGCTTACTATATTAATTACGACAATAAGAACGAGAAATTTATTAAGACATAAGTTCACGTTTGAAAAATATTTAAACCCTGTTTAGCTTTGCCGAACAGGGTTTTTTATTGCACATAATAATTTAAATTTGTTTTATGAAGTTAGAACACATTGGAATCGCCGTCAAGAATCTAGAAGAGTCAAACAAGTTATTCGAAACACTTTTTAATACTCCACATTATAAAACTGAAGGAGTTGAATCAGAAGGAGTCATAACTTCGTTCTTTGCAGTAGGTGAATCTAAGATTGAATTACTTCAGGCCACTAAAGAAAGCAGTTCTATTCATAAGTTCATTGAAAAGAAAGGTGAAGGAATCCATCATCTAGCTTTTGAAGTAGTAGATATTGATTTTGAAATAGATCGTTTGAGCAAGGAAGGCTTCGTTCTTATCCATGAAACGCCAAAAGATGGAGCAGACAACAAGAGAATTGCATTTCTTCATCCTAAGTCAACTAATAGCGTTTTGGTTGAGTTGTGTCAAGAGAAAACTTAAACAGGTAATTGTATTCTGAAGGTAGTTCCAACGCCCACTTCTGATTCGGCGACATAGACTTTACCTTTATGAAATTCTTCTATTATCCTTTTCACCAAAGATAAACCAAGCCCCCAACCTCTCTTTTTTGTTGTAAATCCTGGTTGAAAGACAGATTTCAATTTTCCAGAAGGGATTCCTTTTCCAGTGTCTTTGATGTCTATAATCACCTCATCTTCTTGCTGATATATTTTCACAGAGAGGTCTCCTTTTGACTCCATAGAATCCACCGCATTTTTCACTATATTTTCTACAGCCCACTCAATCAATGATTTATTATACCTAATTATTATATCGGGGTCAGCAGCCTCACATGTCAATATCACCTTAGCTGAAACTCTCAACTTCAAATACTCTGTCACTTCTCTTACAGTAGAAACAATATTTCCTTCTTCTAAAACAGCCTCAGACCCGATCTTTGAGAATCGATTAGTGACCATGTTCAATCGGTCAATATCTTTATTAATTTCAGATGTAATGGATTCATCAACGCCCCGAGATTCTAAGAGCTGGTTCCAAGCCATTAAAGATGATATCGGTGTTCCTAATTGATGTGCGGTCTCTTTTGCCATACCCGCCCAAACCTGATCTTGTTCTGCTTTTCTGAAGGTTGAAAATGCAATGTATGCGATAAGAATGAAAAGTCCAATAATGAAGAATTGAACGATAGGGAAATATTTCATTTGCGTAACTTCTTCGGAATGTTGGTAATATATAATTCCAGTATTTTCCCTACCAAGATCAACTATGATAGAGTCTTCATTTGAAGACAATTCTTTGATCATTTTTTCGGCATTTGTAGAATCATAAGAAGCCATATTTGTAGCCAAAACTTCTCTTGAATCTTTATCAATAAACATGACTGGCACTAAGTACTCATTCGCTACCAACTCATCTGTAAATGAAGAGATTAAAGAATCTCTAGAAAATTCAAGCGCAGTTAATTTTTGAGTCTTGAAATAAATTGAATCAAAATAATAAACACGTTGCTTTTCTCCATAAAATAGATCTATCTCTATGGGTGGGTGGTCTTCTTGCCAAAAGCTCATGTATTGATGAAGACTGTCGGTTTTAATTGCTCTTTTGAGGGAGTCTTTCTTTTGAGAATCCTTATAATCTCTCTCAATAACTTTCACTATCTGAGAATCTAATCCAGCCAAATTATAGCTAGAGATCACCTCATCATCTAAGTCAGTAATGATAATTGGAATTGAATTGTTTTCTCGGATAATTTCAATTACGAAAGAATAATCTTCGAGTGGCTTATTAACTTCCTCCATGGCAAGTGACCACATCTCAACTTTCTGACGGTCGCGAGTTTTTAGCTTCTCCAAAGCCTGACCAAGTTCTTCAAAGGCATTATTGGTTAGGTTAACAAGTTCAGATTTTCTTTTTACCGCGTCCGCCCATTGTTCAATTCTGTTAACCTCTCTTTGCTGAACTTTATCAACGATTCTGAACGAGAACCACAAGGAAACAGCAACCAAAAGAATAGCCATACCTAAAAGGGCAATTTTCCAACGTTGTTTTTTATGATAGAGATTCATTAATTGTGTAAAAAGGGTTAACGGTTTTGTATGTTATTTATTACTTATCAATTTCAAATTCAACTTTCTCTTTGTTTTTCTCTTTATCTGATTGAGCCTTCAATTTATCAAAAAACTTATTACTCCTCTTTCCATTCTTATCTGGCTTCTTCAAAGTATCCTCCAAAACATCTTCTTCACCATCAATATCCTCTTCATAATAAATGAATTGGACCTCATTCCTATTTTCATGTTGAATTTTCTTCACTGTTGAATCTTGCTTAAATAAACCGAACTCAGACTTCAACATAGACTTAATATCCTGTTTTTCTTGAGCTAGATCCTCTTTGAGGTCGGCCCTTCGCTCTTCACCGTCCATAGAATACTCAGGGTCATCCAAATCACCAAACATAGCTAGATACACTACCAAGCCCAAGCCGTCATCTTCTATTATTCCAAATTCAGTTTCTTCTGCTTTCGTCTTCAGATCTCTGAACCTAAAGCTAAAGTGATAGTCAATCATATTATCAAAGTCATGCCAACCAAACAATTCAACGTCCATGGCGTTCGTCCTAATCTTCATTTTTGGAATCGTGATTTTTCTATCCTTAATGGTTATGTGATTCTCGATATCTGAGAATTGAAGATGCAAGAGTTTATCTTCGAAATTGTCAATGTGTTTTTTGAGCAGCATGTTCAGGCCTTTGTTTCCCCTCATGTATTCTGTAATGGACTTCATAGTTTCCAAATTGTTTAACTCTCCATTTGAAATCTTTATATCGCTATCGGCGTAGATCTTTTCCTCAATAATTGAGAAA
>JBLFXO010000118.1:0-9863 GCA_047609865.1 Arenicella sp. | reverse complement strand
TTTTCAACGCGTTTCATGATTTTATCAAGCGTATCAATGGCGTTTGCGGAAAGCATGTTATGAGGGTCAGAAACTTGGCTATAATCTGCAACTCCAGTTCTAGGGTCAGGAACCTGACTGACATTTCTAATCAGTCCATCTGTACGAATGGCATTATAGTTCTCATCAATTTCATCCGCAGATAATCCTTCGTATAATTCTAGAAATGGAGATTCAATCTGAATTTCATCTACTGATAAACTGTCAAAGACAAGACTGTCCAGTTCATCTTGAGCAAATGAATTGAAAGAAAGTAAAAATGTGCAACAAAAGGCGAGCTTAAGAGTTGCTGAAATAAGGCTTGATTTCATATTCTGGATATTGATTTTGGTTCTTCTTAACTAATATGTTGTATGCTTTTACAGCCTCATTATAGGTCTTTTTTTCAAAGGATATTCTGTTTTCAGAGCTTTCAATTTGCATCATTAAATCTTTCACATTTTGGCTGTCTCCATTCTCTTTAGCGATAGCCCTCGCTTCATTTATAGCGGAAGATAAGTCGTTCTCTAATTCAAATTTCTCTTCTCCTTCAGCAGTTTTTATTTTTTCTTGGAGGTCATCAATGGTTGAGTTCAAGCTCTGAGCATCAGAAGATGAATTGAGGAGGGCGATTAAGTCTGGAATCAAATTATTACGTCTATTTAGAGCTGTTTGAACCATGTCCCACTTAGAGGCAACATCTTCTTCGTGTTCAATCAATTGATCTTTGATATGATCTGTATTAATTGTTGTTGAAGGGTTTGAAGAATTATTGATTGGGTCAGCTGAACTCTTATTTACGAAAAAAAAAAGGATTAAAAGCAGCACTATAGCGAAGGCTCCAATTGCGATAAAGATTTTTTTTCTGTTTCCGGAATCACCTGCGAGAATTTTCTTTTTCTTCTGAATCGTGCTTAGAACTTGAACTGCTACTTGATCTCTAGGATCAACCTTCAATTCTTGACGCGCATGAAACTCAGCTTTATCCCTGTGCTCATCTTCATGTGTTTGCATCCAAAGCATCATGTATGACTTAGCTAAAACAGCATTTCCGTTTTCAATATATGGATTGATTGCTGTAGCCTTCTCAGCCTGTGCTATTGCTTCAGCATAGTTTCTAGCAGATAAGTGATCGTCCGAAGCTTTAAGATATACCGTGGCCTGAATGAGAAGTTTATCCCATTCTTCTGTGTTCATCCCCATACTGAGGGCCAACTCTTTAAGTTCGTCAAGTGTTAAGGGTCTCTCTTCAAAAGATTCCTCTCGCATTCCGGCCTCAACAACGGCTTTAATATGACTCGTAAATTTTTCTTCGCTATAACTCATAAAGTAATGCCATCAATATAATTAAACAATTTTGATTTCAATTGCTTCGTGCTTTACAACGTCTCCTGACCTCAGTTTTCTTCTTAGTCTACTCTCTACTTCTCCGTTTACTGTTATTTCACCTTCTGAGATTAAGATTTTAGCATGACCGCCTGTTTGAGCAAGTTGTTCTGCTTTTAAGAGTCTGTTTAATTCTATGAATTCTGAGTCTTTCTTTAATTTAAATTCAATCATTTTGTTCGTGGTAATATTTAAGTATGAGTTCTGATGCTTGAAAGGAGGTAATTTCACCTTTCATTAACTTGGTAGTTATTTCTTTTTGATAGTTCTGTAATCCTGAGGTCTTGTAAAAGTCTGAAAGTAACATTTCTTTTACTGTTTCATTCATCCAGAATTTTTGCTGTTCGTCTCTTTTGCTTTTAAACCAACCTGAAGGAACTGTTTGGCTCTGGAAGCTTTCAATAATGTCCCAAGCCTTTTCAATGCCTTTAGATTCTAAAGAGCTTATCGTTTCCACCTGTGGAATCCAGTTGTTTTCATTGGCCGGGAAAAGATGTAAAGCATTTTTGTATTCGCTTCTTGCCAAGTTGGCCATCTTCACATTCTTGCCGTCAGTCTTCGTAATGAGAATGGTATCGGCCATTTCCATTATTCCTCTTTTGATGCCTTGTAATTCATCACCAGCGCCTGCTAACATTAGTAATAAAAAGAAATCGGTCATGGAATGAACGGCAATTTCAGATTGCCCAACGCCTACAGTTTCAATTAAGATAATCTCAAAGCCGGCAGCTTCGCAAAGAAGTACACTTTCTCTGGTTTTTCTTGCAACTCCACCTAATGAACCGGCAGTTGCAGATGGTCTTATAAAAGCATTTTCATTGGCAGATAACTCAACCATTCTAGTTTTATCTCCTAAAATAGAACCACCAGATTTTTCACTGCTTGGGTCGATCGCGAGCACAGCAACTTTTTTGCCTCTGCTTATCAATTCTTTCCCAAAGCTTTCAATGAATGTACTTTTGCCAACGCCAGGAACGCCTGTAATCCCTATTCTAATTGATTTCCCAGAGTAGGGAAGGGCTAGCTTTAAAAGTCCTTGTGCCTTTTGAATATCTTCAGGTCGGGTGCTCTCAACCAGAGTGATTGCTTCAGACAAGCCAGACATATCTCCATCCTTTAATTTTTCAATTAAAATTTCAGGAACAATTTGATTTGCGTGTGCTTTTTTACGCGCAAGAATTTTTGCGATTACGTCTTTATGTGGCTTTTTAGATTCTGACATTTAAGGTCCGCTAGTAGTGTCCTTTGTTACAAACTTATATTCTCTCACCCATGATGGGCTTTGAACATCCTTAAGCAACTTGAACACGCTGTCGCCATAAATATAGTCAGTTAAGATGTTTTTAATGCCATATTTTTTTTGAAGAAATTCTTTTTGATAGAGAGAAGGTTTATATTGACCTTGGCTCCATCCGGGTGAATCAAAATTAAAAGGATGCTCATAGAACTTGATTTTCCATAATTCATCAAAGACAGGAGCGTAGTAGCCAAGTATTTTGTTTGATTCACTTCTCAATAATAAACAGCTGTCCACCTTAAATTTTTCGAAGAGATTTTCTTTTTTTAGGTTGGCCGTGCATGGCCAGTGTCCTAATGCTGAGTATATGAATCTATCCTTTCGAATAATCTCCGCTCCCGTTACCTTACCATTTTGTGTGTGCACATAAGCATAAGTGATGAGCTGAGAATTAGAACCGGTGAAGAAGCCTATTGCGAAATATGTATTACGAAGGTTTTGTGCATGCAGTTGTGGCCCGCATATAAGCAGGAGAAAAACAACGGTATAGCGTATTATCTTCATTATCTGATACTAAAATAAGCAAATCAGGGACCAAACTCAAGAGGGCTAGGGTATAGTATAACGTATTTTGAGGCTAAAATGTTAGGGTTTAATGGAAATAATAAACGTCCCGATAAAATCGGGACGTTTAAAGAAACAACAAAATGAGCTAATCGTATTGATTTCAATATTCTTAATTCATTTGTTAGTGCAATTTATTCATTTATAATGACAACCGTTAGAACGCCCTGAATTAGGCCGTTTGTACCTGATACATTTGAATCAAGAGTTCCTCCGCCATCCTTCGCCACAACTGTAATAGTGTGGGCACCGGCTGAAAGATCATAGCTTTTACCGAATGACCAATTCGCCAACATATTTCCTAGACCAGTAGTGTTTGCAGCAATAACTCTTTGTTGTCCAGCAGATCCAATTAGTCCACCATCTACGTAAATTGCTATATCTGCTATCGCATGATTATTTCCAGTTCCGACAGCTTGTACCCCGCCATTTGTGCTAACAACAACTTTTGCGTTCGCGGGCACTGTAATAGTTTGGGTTAATCCTGGAATCAAAGTGTAAGTAGTAGATGCGATTCCTAATGTCATTTGAGCCGATCCGTAAGCATCAGTGGCTCCTTGCCCCGCAGTTGAATTAGGCATTGCTTGACAAACCCAAGCAGTTCCATTGTAGATAGCCACTTCATTTGTTGCGCAACTTAATCCAGCTAAGACATCTGTGTTGTCATCTCCATCTAATAATTCAGCTGGAACATTATCCACATCTGTCCAATCAATAGAACTCACTGTTTTTGCGTTAAGAGCATAAGGAACTGAAAGCAATTGAGATGATCCCATCAAAACATAAGCTGTTCCGCCGGCTGCATCCATTTTGATTTGAAGAAAGTAAACAGCACCTCCCCAATCAATCGTTGAAAAATCTCCAGATACTACAGCTCCGCCGCCTATGCTTAGGTTGACTAAACCGTGTTCGTTGGTTGTTACGGCATGCGTTTCAGTGTAAACAGATGTTCCGCCAGAACTGTTTTGGAGGATGGCGATTTCGAATCCAACACTCTGACTTGGTAAAACGTCACCAGTCGTATTTCTAGCAACCGCTTGATATTTGAATAAGTTGGGTGCTTGTGAGAATCCGCCTAAGGCCAGAAACATTAAGCAGAGTAGGGTAAATAATTTTTTCATAATTAAAGCTTTTGGACTTTTATAGTTTTCAGTATTTGAGACTGAGATTTAAATTCGATTAGATAGATTCCTTTGGCGAGTTCTTCAAAATCTAAGGTTTTTGGACCAGATCCAGTATGACTATCAGATAAAATTAACTGTCCAACAGCATTGAAAACTGAGATTTGAAATGGTTCGTCACTGTCAGGTATTGCTACATTAACAGATGATTTGAAAGGATTAGGATAAGCATTGACAATAATGTTATCAGCAAATTCATCAATTGAGACTGTTCCGCGATCAGGTTGATGAAAGCCTTGAGTTAATTGATTGGACGTTCCGCTGTAAGTGTTAATTGCTATTTCGCCAAGTGTCCAACTAAGTTGAGAAGATCCGCCAACAAAGTGATCACCACCATTGCTAACAACTTCGGGAGTCACACTTTGGCTGAATGCCATGATTGGAAATAGAAAGGTGAGAAGTAGTGTTTTCTTCATATAATCATGAATTGTTTACACTAAATATATCAATTATATCCTAAAAAACAGGAGCTATTTAGGACTTCTTTTTATCTATGAATTCATCCATTCTACTCAATAATCTCCACCATTCTTTTTGCTCGAGACCCTGTTTCATAACCCTGATGGCTCCGGCTCGGACTAATATTTTTCTAAGTTCATCATCTTCAAATCCTCCTAATCTTTCTCTCAAAGTATCAAAAGATCGATCAGTATATCCTTTGTGGCTCAGAAAATGGATTGCGGTTGATTCAGCCATAAAATCTGTTTTGAACTCTGTTTGCAAAGCTTTGATCTCTTGTTTGAATTTAAGCATTTGTAATCCGAATGAAATTAAGCCGCCTAATAAAGCAGAGGCACCTGCTATGATAATTGTTTCTGTCATAATTGTTTGTTTTTAAATCTACTTTAATATACGAATTGAGGCCGTAAAGTATGTACGTTTTGTCATGAAAGTGACAATATAAACCCGCGAAAACAAAAGGTTTAGGCCAAATTGGCAGTGAAGCAGTCATGGCACATCTATTGACATAGCCTTAGAAAACAAATAGATAATAAAATGGCAACAAAAGGAACAGTTAACGTTCAGACCGAAAACATCTTCCCACTCATCAAGAAATTCTTGTACAGTGATCACGAGATCTTTCTAAGAGAGCTTATTTCAAATGCAGTTGATGCGACAAGCAAATTGAAAGTATTGTCTGCAAGTGGAGAAGTAAAAGGAAATCTTGGAGATTTAAAGGTTGAAGTTATACTAGATAAAGAAGCAAAGACTCTAACAATAGTAGATAGGGGAATTGGGATGACTGAAGAAGAAATTCAGAAGTATATCAATCAAATTGCTTTTTCAGGAGCTGAAGAATTCGTGCAAAAGTATGAAGGAAAAGAAGGTGCTGAGCAGATTATCGGTCACTTTGGATTAGGATTTTACTCAGCCTTTATGGTTGCAGATAGGGTTCAAATCAAATCACTAAGTTTTGCAGAAGGATCACAATCCGTTATGTGGGAAAGTGATGGGACGCCAGAATTCGAAATTTCTGACATTGAGAAAGAAGATAGAGGAACTGAAATCGTATTACACATTTCAGAAGAATCAAACGAATTTTTAGAGCAAGCAAGAATTGATGGCATTCTAAATAAGTATTGTAAATTCTTACCAGTTGAGATTAAGTTCGGAACTAGCACAGTTCAAGAGGATGATCCTTCAGGAGATAAGGATGATGATGGTAATGTGAAAAAGGTTAGTGTAGACGTTGATAAGATTATCAATAACCCTGCACCGGCTTGGATTAAATCTCCAGCTGATTTAACAGATGAAGAGTATAAGTCTTTTTACAAAGAGTTGTACCCAATGACTTTTGATGAGCCATTGTTTCATATTCACTTGAATGTTGATTACCCATTTAACTTAACGGGGATTCTTTATTTTCCGAAGTTGAAAGAATCAATGGAAGTTCAAAAGAATAAGATTCAATTGTATTCAAACCAAGTATTCATTACAGATTCAGTTGAAGAGATCGTTCCTGAGTTTTTGACGCTTTTACATGGTGTCATAGATTCACCTGACATTCCTTTAAACGTATCAAGATCTTATTTACAAGCTGATAGTAACGTTAAGAAGATTGCTTCTCACATTACTAAGAAGGTTGCTGACAAGCTAGCTGGAATGTTTAAGAATGAGAGAGAAGATTTCGAATCTAAGTGGGATGACTTAAAAGTGTTCGTAGAATACGGAATGCTAACTGATGATAAGTTCTATGAAAAAGCAGAGAAGTTTGCTTTGGTTAAGAATTCAAAAGGAGAAGTAGCTACGATAGAAGATTATATTGAGAAAATCAAACCAATTCAGACTGACAAGAATGATAAGTTGGTAGTTCTTTATGCACATAGCAAAGATATGCACCACCAGTTTATTCAAGCGGCTGAAGATAGAGGGTATGATGTAGCAATAATGGACAGTCCATTAACGCCTCATTACATTCAAAAATTGGAAACTAAATTGGATAACGTTTCATTCGCAAGAGTTGATTCTGATACTATTGATAATTTGATTGCGAAGGATATCGAGATTCCTTCAAAGCTTTCAGAGGATGAAAAAGAAAAACTAAAACCAATTTTTGAAGAAGTTGTGCAGAAAGAGAAATTCACCGTGTCATTTGAAAGCATGAGTGAAACTGAATCTCCGGTTGTAATTACTCAGCCAGAATTCATGCGAAGAATGCAAGAGCAACAAAAAATGGGAGGCGGAGGCTTCATGGGGAATATGCCAGAGATGTATGACTTAAAAGTCAATTCAAATCATCCAATGGTGGGTACCATACTCAAAAAGCAAAAAGACAATAAACAGAAATTGGCGAAGCAGCTGATCGATTTAGCAATGCTCTCGCAGGGCATGCTGAAAGGTGAGGAACTCACCAAATTCATTCAACGCTCAGTTGACTTAATGAAATAATTTAAAAGCCCTGCTCATTTGAGCGGGGCTTTTTGTTTATTATATCTGACTTGCAGAAGTCCAAAAGAAAGTACAATTATGGCTATGGAACTGAACGCGACCATGGCGGCTGATGTGAAGTCATAAGGATTCACGATTAATAAAACTATACTTGAAATCACCCATGTGAAATCTGCATAGCTTATGACCTTGGATTCTTTCTGTTGATCTGTTTTCTTAATGGCTATGAAGGCCACGTAAATTCCAAAAAGCAATAGACCTGATCCTATAATCGAAAGGATGTTTGGCGATTCTATTGAGAAGAATTTAGCGATTGCATTTGAAAAGAATAGGGTAGATGCTCCCGTCAAAACTGAGAAGGCCGCATTTGCTAATAAGACTGACTTTAGTTTTTTCATTGTTTTTATTTTGATTCAACTAATTCTTTTAGTGCCTGATTCATTTTTTCGAAACCTGCTTTTGTATCATCAATAATCATACTAAGAATTAGTTTACTAAAGAGACCTGAAAAGCGTTCACCATGAACGAATTTGCATGTGTTATCCTCTAATTCTTCGAGAATGAAATAGTGTTCTCCATCAAATAGTCCTTTAAAGAATAATTTGCCCTTCCATCTGAACTCTTTATTTATTGACACAGTCAGGACTTCCGGTTTGAATTTTTGAACTTTTTTACTTCCCAATTTAATATGGGCCTCTATTTGCTTTGACTCGATTGCTTCACCAGAGAGCTTTGTGATGAAGGGATTCCATTCAGGGTAGCTGTCAAAATTCATTAATTCTTGCCATACTTTAGCCGTGTTAGCTTTCAGTATGATTGATGTTTCAATTGCTTTCATATATTTTATTTATTTCAACAAAGGTGTTGAGGTTAGAGGCGAAATTTTTTATCATTTCATGTCAATGACTTGACATTTGGCGCCAATTCGTACATTTGCATATGACTTTTAGCGGGAGATTTTTGTTGAGCATGATTCAATTTGCATCTAGCAGGGGAGGAGATCTTGGTGAACTTATGTCTTTGACGGGTCATGATTATGCGTTTTTGTGTGATGAAGAAAGCAGAGTAGAGGCTGACGTTTACAATCGGGTTCTAGAACAAAGTATTGGAGATACCTCTGATGATTTATTTGGATTGCACGCTGGTGAGAACTTAAATCTAGCTGCCGCAGGATTGATAGGTCAGATCTCCCAGACATCTTCTACAGTCAAAGAAGCGTTGCATTATTGTTGTGAGTTTGCAAATTTGGGATGCAGAGCTTTACCAATGAGTCTTGAGAAACGTTCAGAAGATTACCTCCTGGCTTTTGTTCCAGATCAAAGTTGGAAAATGGAATCTGAAATAGCAGCCAAGCAAACCATAGATGGAACATTGGCATTCACATTGCGAGAGTTTCATTTGCTCACCACTCAAAATCACTATCCTTTAGAAGTGGGATTTGATCATGTAAAAGATGAGAACCATGCCGAGTATGAGCGAATATTTAAATGTCCTATCAAATACAATTGTGAGAAGACTTATATGTTGTTTTCAAGTGAACATGTAGAATCTAAAGTGGTGACTAGTGATTTTAATCTACTCAGAATACTGGTTGACTATGCAAATCTGCAGTTAGAATCGCTTCAATCGAATGAAGGATTTGAAAGTAAGGTTAAGAGAAGCATTATTAATTTGATGAGTCCACATTTTCCATCTGTTCTTGATGTAGCGACCAATTTGAACTTAAGTTCTCGCACTCTTCAAAGAAAGCTTGAGGAAGAGAACTGTTCCTTTAAAGAAGTGCTGGAGTCAACAAAAAAAGAGATGGCATTGAATTATTTGGCTCAAAAACAATATGAAATTAAAATGATAGCGGATTTGCTCGGTTATTCAGACACCTCTGCCTTTAATCGTTCATTTAAAAGATGGACCGCTATGACACCTGGGGCTTATAGAATGCAAAATTAATACTCCACACATTCATCTGCGTAGTAATGGACATATCCAACAATACTGTCATTGACTACTGTCGTTCCATTAACGGCTGCAAGTTCTTCATCTGTAAGGTCTCCTTCGATTTCAAATTTGTGAGTAGTGCAAACAGTTATGTCATCTTCTGATTTTATTACAATATCAATATCTCGAGTAGTTGTATATCTAGCAAAGAAATATTCTTCTTCATCTATCATAAAGGTACTAGTAGAATAACCTTCTCTTCCCAGCTCTAGGCATTCTTCAAGGTTTCCTTGTCTGTCAAAGTCTAGCCAGTAAGAGGTCCAATGAGCTCCGTTGATTTCTGATGGCTTATCATAGTATTGGATTAATAAGTAATGATGATTTTCAGTGGAGATTCTTATTCCATAATGCAGCATATGCCATCTAGAGCCACTTTCGTCTTTCAAACTATTGCGAGCCCAATAGGCAGATTGGCCCAGATCTGAGGTAGCACTGTCCTTCATTATCCACTTCTCAACTTGATAATACGGAATTGAACTGCTTACGTAATCATACTCTTCTAATTCTTCATCATAGAAATAATCTCCGCTCCA
>JBLFXO010000117.1:0-9871 GCA_047609865.1 Arenicella sp. | reverse complement strand
GAGAGCGGTCTTTTGTTTTTGCTCGGGGCAATTCGTCCCGATAGCTATCGGGATCAGTGTCCCTCCTTTTTAGCGGGCACCCAGTTTAAGGACCCTGATACTCACGAAGGGCCCGCATTTATTTACCGAGCGGTCTTTTTTTTTTACTAATATTTCGGCATGCTCGGATCAATTTTATCTGCCCAGTCTAATATTCCGCCCTCAAGATTATACAGATTTGTAAACCCGAATTTATCTTGGAGTAAGCCAATGACGTCTGCGCTTCTTTTTCCTGACCTACAATGAATAACAACTTTGTATTCTGAAGATATTTCATCTACATGTTCTAGAACTTCGTTTTGAGGAATCAACTGCCCTTTAATATTTGCAATTCCATATTCATATTGCTCCCTTACATCTATCAATTGAATCTCCTCATCACTATCTAACCATTTTTTCAAAGTAAAGACATCAATTCCTTTAATCTCCAATTCATTACCTCCTCCACAAAAAACATCATAATCTATCAACTCCGTCATAGTCGGATTCATTCCCGTGAGGGGATTATTTGGGTCCTTTTGAATTTTGAGAGTTTTAGTTTCAAAGCTAAGTGCATCAAAGAAAAATAATCGGCCAGATAAGTTCTCACCAATTCCGGTAATCACCTTAATCACTTCACTAGCTTGAAGGCTTCCAAGAATTCCGGGTAAAACACCTAACACTCCTCCTTCAGCACATGACTCCACATTTCTGGATGCCGGAGGTTGGGGAAAAAGATCTCTATAATTTGGACCAACATTGTCGTCATTACTCTGATAATTGAAAACACTCACTTGCCCATTAAATTTCGAAACAGAAGCGTAAACATTTGGAATATTGAGAAGAACAGAAACGTCATTCACCAAATACCTTGTAGGAAAGTTATCTGAGCCATCAGCTATTAAATCGTATCCCGTGGCAATCTCTATTGCATTATTTGAAGTAAAAGTCGTGGGATATACTTTGATCTCAACATGTGGGTTTTGAGCTTCAATTCTCATTTTCGCCGCGTCTACTTTTAATCTTCCGACATCTGCTTGTGTAAACAATACTTGACGTTGCAAGTTAGACTCTTCCACTAAATCAAAATCTACAATCCCGATTTCCCCAACACCAGCAGCCGAAATATATTGTAATAAGGGTGCACCTAAGCCACCCGCTCCTATTACAAGAACTTTCGCTTTCTTCAACTTTAACTGTCCTTTTTCACCAATCTCTGTCAAGGAAAGATGTCTGCTATATCTCGATATTTCGTCTTTGGATAATTCCACTTCGAACGCAAATTTAAGCAATGCCTTTGTAATTGCTATTCCTCTATTGAATTCAACCTTCCTTCAACTATAATTTGCTAATCATCAAAAACAAAAACATCATCTAAACCCCAATAGGTTCAACCTTATTAAAAATAATTAAATTTTTAGGTAGGGTAAAGAGAAAGTTGTGCGGTGTACTTATGAAACTAATTATTAATTAAAAAATCACAAAATGAAAAAGAAAGTATTGGGAATTGCAATGATTGGAGCTTTAGCTTTATTATCATGTAACAAAGAAGAAACAGAAGTAGACTTCACAGATTCTATTTCAACGGAAGACGAATCACTGCGTTTGCCAGAATCAGGTTACACGATCAACAAGATTACTGAATTAGGCGGATTAGAGAATGACCGTTATACAGAAGGAGTTATTCAATACGAGAAAAACGGTGAAATTTTGGCTACAGTTGATTTTGCTGATGGCACTGGTCCAGATGAAGCAATGGTAGAGGTAAATGGCGAAAAACATGAATGTCACCTAGAAAAAAAGGATTGGGACAAGAAGAAGAAATTTGGAAAAGGTAAAAAACCACATTTCAAGAAAGTGATTGTTGAGCCAATTGTAAAAACAGATGACTGCGATTACATAGTGTCAGGAATTATAAAGTTGTTCAACAAGAAAACAGGTGACTGGGTTGCAACAATAGATTTCGGAGACGGAACTTGTGATGACCAGGCCACAAAAGAAACAGTTGACGGATTTCATACCTTTACATTAAAAGATCACTATAAGTAATCAAAAATTATAAGCTCATCCACTCGCGTGGGTGAGCTTTAACTTTAGCTTTTTGACAAAAGAAGAATTTAAAATATGTTTTGATGAACTGTTTGATGCAATTCGTAACTACATCTATTACAGGTGTAATGATGAACATATTGCCACTGACATTGCGCAAGAAGCCTTCGTTAAGGTTTGGGAAAAGAACATAGACTATCACCCGAATAAGACAAAAGGACTTTTGTATAAAATCGCAAAAGAGCTTTGGATCAGTGATCATAGAAAACAACAATCCGCAGAGAAGTACAGTTTAAGTTTGGATGAAAAGCACGCAGCTGAAAATCCGGCAGAACAATTAGAATACAAAGAATTAAAACAAGAATATGAAACAATTTTATCTGACTTGCCAGAAAACCAACGAGAGGTTTTTTTAATGAGCAGGTTAGAAGATTTAAGTTATAAAGAAATCGCAGTTCGTCTTGAACTCAGTGTAAAGGCTGTTGAAAAGAGAATGAGTCTGTGTCTAAAAACCCTGCGTAGCAGATTGGTATATGGAAGAGAATAAGAACGAAATAGAATCCTCAAAAGAAAAAGAAGCTTTCAAAAATTTGAAGGTGGATTATTCTAAATCAAAAGAAGATATCTGGGCGCAAATGGAAACGACTATTGATTCAAAAGCATCAGTAGCAGAGGCTCCAAAAGTGGTAAAAATGAAGTTCATGAAATGGTCAATAGCGGCTGTACTCTTGGCTTTAATTAGCTTTGGGATGTTTGCAAAACTTTACACAATTGATGTAGAAGTTGCTAAAGGTGAATTTGCAGAACATACGTTACCAGACGGATCAATAGTTTATTTAAATGCCGAATCCTCTCTCAGCTATCAACCATACTGGTGGACATTTGAAAGATCAGTTGAATTAAAGGGAGAAGCATTTTTTGAAGTTCAAAAAGGAGAAAAATTCGCAGTTGAATCTTCCCATGGGAAAACTGAAGTACTTGGAACCAGCTTTAATATCTATTCTAGAGATGATAACTACTCCGTATTTTGTTCTACGGGAAAAGTTAAGGTCAGTGATAATTCAGGAAGCTCAGTCTTATTAACTCCAGGAAATTTTGCTGAATTAAAGGAAAATAATATCTCGCTTAGTGAATCTTCTGAAAATGAAATCCTCAGTTGGAGACTCAACAAATTCATTTACAATACCACTTCATTAGACAAAGTCTTTGGAGACCTTGAACGTCAATATGACATTAGTATTGATGCCAAGAAGCAAATACGATCGAAAGTTTACACAGGAGTTTTTGAACGAGATATCTCCATTGAAGATGCCCTAAGAATTATTTGTCTTAGTTTTGATTTGAGTTTTGAAGAGGAATCATCCAAAACTTACCGTGTCCATTAAAATGAAAAATTGAAACTACTATTTAGCTTTTTACTTTTAAGTATAATAAGTATCCAATCTTTTTCTCAAGAAATAAAGTTGGATTATAATGACCTGCCTTTAAACGAAGTTTTGCTTGATTTGAGTGCGCGTCATAACATTCAGGTATCAATTAACGCTAAGACCTCTGCTGCTTGTAGAATAACACTTATTCAAAATTTCAAAACTATTTCAAAAGCGCTAGAATTCTTAGCGAAATCTTGTGAACTTGAAATTGCTAAAGTGGGTGAAGTCTATTCCTTCATTGAACAAAAGGAACTTCCGATTGAAAAAGTCAAAGCAGTTTATTACCAATACCAAGGTGAAATATCTGACAGCGAAAGCCAAGAATCTTTGCCTTACGCTAAAATTAAAGTGGGAAATACTGGTGTGATTGCTGACGAAAACGGACGGTTTAGTGTTCGATCATTAAATCCAACAGAGAAAATTCAAATTAGATATCTCGGATATCATATTTTAGATTCTACGCTTTCAAAAAACCATAATATTAAGATTGGTCTTAAAGCTCAAAATCTACAATTGAAAGCTGTGATTGTTGACACCTCAAATCGTATCTATTTATCTCAAGTTGGTGACGAACCTGGCAAAACGAAATTCAATGATATCAGCACCTCTTTAGTTCCCGGCGGAAATAATAATTGGATGTTCAATTACATGAGATTATACCCAGGAATAATGGCAGCCGGAGAATCGGTGTCTGATTATATCATTTGGGGATCCTACAGTGGGCAAAATCACATTATTTATGATGGAATCACTCTCTTCAATAGTATTAGTGTAAGTAATGAAATCGGAAGAGTAAATCCGTCAATCGTTAAGAGTTTAGATGTTTACAAAGGAGGATATAATGTAGACATTGGAGACAGAACTGGAGGTGTTTTACTCATCCATGGAAAAGATGGAAATAAGAAAAAAGTGGCTGGAAACATTAGTTTAAATAACCAAATCGCCAATATTTACATGAACATTCCACTATTCAAAAACACATCCTCTTTGCAATTCTCAGTGAGAAAATCCTATCAACTTTTGAAATTTGAACAGAAGAAGAATTCGCAAGAAGGATTCGTGAGCCCAGAATTTGCCTTTACTGATTTCAACTTAAAATTCTCAACTAAATTTAAGAACAACGATCTTTTGCAAATTAGCAGTGTAGCCAGTAGAGACGAGTATTCTACCTCATTTGAAAAAAAGGACAGCAAGGATTATTCTGCGAATCTTCTTTCAGGCTCAGATCAAATAGGAACCAGTCTTAAATATACTCACAGCACAAAGAAAAGGGGTATTTCAACTTTCAGTCTTAGTCATAGTAATTATCAATCTTTCAGATTAAATGAAGCGAGCTTAAAAGATAGTTTAGCCATGCAAGAAAACATCTTCATAAATGTGGATTGGAAGAATAACATTAACGAATATTCTGCCAGGCTTCATCATTCCTTTAATACATTTAAAAAAAATTCAGTTGAACTAAACCTAGCCTATATTAGAAACGAATCAGACTTCACTTTGAATAAGAGTTTCGGTTCATTCAGCAATTCCCAAATTTCATTAGATCGAATTTCAGCTTTTGCAAAAGATCGCATTCAAATAGGCAAAGGATTCAATGTTGACCTAGGCGTCAAAATTGATTTACCCTTCAATTCTTTACAGCCTTATGTGCAACCAAGAGTAAACGGCACGCTTAATTTAACTGACAAAGTAAACTTCACTTTTGGATGGGGATTATATAATCAATTCGCATCCAAAACGACTATCACTGATTCTATAGGAACCACTTCTTCAATTTGGGAAGTAACCGGTAATAATGAGAGTCCAGTCCAATCAGCTATGCATAATGTTTTAGGATTTTCATACAACGGAAAAAAAATAGAAATGGGAGTTGACGGATACGCTAAAATCATTGATGGCTTAGCAAGATATTATTCGAACAGCGATACTACCACATTAAGCATAGGGTCGGCAATAGCTATTGGAGCAGACGTTTTCATTAAATTCAGATTCAAGAAGCATGAATTCTGGTCTTCCTATTCTATAGGAAAGGTTGAAGAAACTTTTAATTACGAAGGTCTTACGAAAGTAGAGCTGGCACCACAAAATCAACTTCATGAAATAAAAGCAGCTGGAGTCTTTAATTTTCATCCATTTTATTTCTCTCTTGCAAGCGTCATAGGTTCTGGAATAGAAAGTAATTTCATCAACAGTGAATTTAATTATACTCGTCCTTATATGAGAACGGATATTGCATTTCAATATAAATTCAAAACGCAAAAACTAAACTTTGAAACCGGTTTTTCAATTGTGAATTTATTTAACAACCGTAATGCTAGGATTAGTCAATTTACGTCATTCCCAGATGGAACAATCGCTTCAATCAGAGCAACGCATTTTACACCAAGCATTTTTTTTAATATGAAATTTTAATGCAACCCTTTTGTTTCGTTTCTCATCAACTAATAAAACGAACGAAATGAAAACACTAACAATTTTATCGCTCTCTTTAGGGCTAGTATTTATTACATCTTGCAACAAAGATGAAATCAGACCACAAAACGACTTAGAAATTTGCTTTGAAAATATAGGTTCTGATAAAATCAAAGACTTCAAGTTTCAAGGTAAAAACATTGGAGACATCAAGGGAGAATCAACTACAAAGTATTATTCATTTGATGAGATTAAGAAATCAGGGAACGATATAGTTGAAGAAGTCAGCGTGAAATCTCAATACGGGAAAATTGACTTTTTGATGACGGCATCACCAGAGATGGGTTGGAGCACTTTAACCTCGGGAAGACATACCATTGAACTTTCATTGTATTATGGTTGTGGTGTCGGTTTTGAAATGAGCTTAGGAGATTAAACAACCTTATCATTTACCTATAAAAAGCCTTTCTAAATCAATTAGAAGGGCTTTTTTTATGATTAGGAACTAGTTTGCCTTAAGATTGTAGCTTGCTGCGCCACAACTTAAAATGATATCTGAAATAATTGACAAAGCACATACTTAGATCGCTATTACAGATTCAACTTCTGGAATTGCGTTCATGATTGACTCTTCAATTCCAGCCTTTAAAGTAGATGCCTGCATTGAGCATGTCTCACAGGCTCCAACCATCTTAACCTTCACCACATTATTTTCAATAGAAACTAATTCTACATCTCCGCCATCTCTCTGAAGGAATGGACGAATGGAATTTAATGCAATTTCTATTTTTTCTCTTTGGATCATCCTTTGAGCTTTAGTGCTGTAACGAATTTACGAACAAATTCATCAAAAACCTTAGAAGAAGGTGTATCATCTTGTAAAACAGCTGGTCTTCCAATGTCTCCAGACTCTCTTAATGATTGGATTAAGGGTACTTGAGCTAATAATGGAACATCCATGGATTCAGCTAAGTTCTTAGCTCCGTCTTGACCAAAAATGTAATACTTGTTATCTGGTAATTCAGCCGGAGTAAACCAAGCCATATTCTCTACAATACCTAATACCGGTACTTTGAGAGAATCCATTCTGAACATATTAATTCCTTTTCTAGCATCAGCCAAAGCAACTTCTTGCGGTGTACTCACAATGATTGCACCTGTTAAAGGAACATTTTGAACTAATGTCAAATGCACATCTCCTGTTCCTGGAGGTAGATCGACTATCATAAAATCTAATTCTCCCCAATCAGCATCTTTAAACATTTGATTCAATGCTTTAGTTGCCATTGGTCCTCTCCAAACAACCGCCTGATCAGGATCTGCAAAAAATCCAATTGAAAGTATCTTTACTCCGTATGATTCTACAGGCTTGATAAGTGTTTTACCGTCTTTCTCAATTCCTTCTGGTCTGTGGCCAACAACATCAAACATTGTAGGCGCAGATGGTCCGTATATATCAGCATCTACTAAACCAACTTTATAACCAATTTTTGCTAGTCCTGCTGCTAAGTTTGAAGCGATTGTAGATTTACCTACTCCACCTTTTCCAGAAGCCACTGCAATAATGTTCTTCACATTTGACATTACAGATCTTACCTCTGGCTCTTTGTCTTTAGGAAGAGGTTGTAATGCTATCTCGGCCTCAACGTCCTTCCCGAAAGCTCTCTCTAATTGAAATTCTAAAGCCTCTTGCATACGTTTTTTCGCATGCATTGCGGGATTATAGACCTTTACAACAAATGAGATCTTATTCCCATCAATTTTAATGTCCTCTACCAAATCAAGAGTAATAACATCTTTCTTTAAGTCTGGCTCAATCACCTTCTTAAGTGCTTCTTTTACTGCTTCTACTGTGATTTGCATTTCTCTTTTGCTTTTTCACAAAGCTACTAAGATTCTTTACTCTTTCCTTATCACCTTAGCTGTTAATTTATGATTATGCTCATCAAAGATGTGAACAAAGTACATTCCTTCTTCGTAATTAGTTAAATCAATTACCGCTGACTCTTTATAGAGGATCATTTCATCTAAGATTAGCCCTCTGGCATCAATAAGTATCACCTTATTAATCAGTAGTTTTTCCTGTTTTTCATCCAACAGCATGACTGTGATAACATCTGAAGTAGGATTTGGATACACAAATGAACTCAACTCTTGATTATAGCCAAAGGGCACAGCTATTATTGAAGCTCGATTAGTAATAATAAATTCGTTATAATCGAATTGAATTTCGGCTACATTCACAATATGCTGAAAAGGTTCAACCTCTGATTTCAAACCAATCTTAAATTGAATATACCCATTACTTCCTTCAGGATTGGACGCCGAATCTGGCAACTCAATGTTCTCATTTACGAAAGTTAAGCGCCCGTTCTCTAGAGCATATTCAAAATGATGCGAAGAATTTAAAAACTCAAATGAACTCCAATCTAAATCCTTTGATAATTGATCTTCTATGAATACCCTCCTGGCTGAATAATTTCCTACATTTTGAAATCTAATTTTATAGATTAACTTCTCATCTAAAGCAACATTAGGTTGAACTCCCCTGGCTTCAACAAAGACTAGTTTATCATTTGGGTCAATTGAGCCTACAACCTCATCAGATATTTCACTGAGATTATTTAGTAACGAACATTCTGTTCCTGAATAATCGATTTCAGCTTTTAAAGAAACAAAATCATCCAAATTAGCGTTATTCGCAACAGAATCACTTAGAAAAAGTAGGGTGTCTGAAAGCGCGTCTAAACTACTTAAATTATAAGTATAAGTTCTAAGGCCATTTAATTCAGATTGACTTATCCAGTAGTCATCTACCATATATACATTATCCGTTAACTCAATCGTAAAGTGCAGCGATTCTGTTGTCGGAAACGCCCCAACATTCTTAACCAACACTTGTACTTCATTTGTTAAACCCTTTCTAAATGCAGCTGTCCCAACGGTGATCTCTAAATCTGGATTTAAACATGAATTACTAGCACCAAAATCATTTCCGCAGTACTCAACAGCGTTTATGACTTGAACGTTTACCGTATAATCACCATTTGGTGAATACTGACCCCAATCACCATTTGGTTCATAAGAAAGCGTATAGTCGCCATCAGCCATGTAAAATTGATAGGCTCCGCTTTCATTCGTATAAAACTGAAAATTACCGGGAGAAACAATAATTTTTTGATTTGAAATTCCAGGCTCGGATATATCTTGAAGTTGATTTTGATTCTCATCAAAATAGACAACACCACAAACTTTAGCCCCGCATTCTTCATTTACTGTAATCAGAGAATTAATAGCGGAATTATCAAGATAAGAAACAACACCAGATGGCCAGACCACGACAATACTATCTACCCCAGTCGCATCTAACAGCCCGAACAACAACTTAGAAGAGTTTTGACCTCCCATAGCTGAAGTTTGAGTTGAAACATGCTTAGTTTGCCATTTCACCTGGCCATCTATTGTTGCTTTGACGCGAACCATTGCGCCTACCCCAAATTTATTTGAATTACACCCGTTCAATTTTACACTTATATAATTCGTACATGAACCATTTTCATTAATAAAAAAGTCATTTGCATTCGCTCCTTTATTCGCAACAAACAAATCATAATCTCCATCATTGTCGTAATCAGACCAGGCTGTTCCGTATGAATTATGTAATTCTTGCGTAATTGCATTTACTAATTTCTCAAAAGTTCCATCTCCATTGTTAGAGAACAACCAATTTTCTTGATTTTGATCATTTGCAACCAACAAATCTAAATCACCATCATTATCAAAGTCAATCCAAGATGCACCATGAGAGTTGGACATATAGTTCACAATTTCATTATTTGTAAGCTTAGCAAAACCTCCGTTACCATTGTTCTGATAGAAAAAATTTGCTTCAATATCTCTTGAATTCGTTACGTAAAGGTCCAAATCTCCATCATTATCATAATCCCCCCATGTGCCACCTA
>JBLFXO010000116.1:0-9942 GCA_047609865.1 Arenicella sp. | reverse complement strand
TGTTAAAGGTTAAGTGATTCAAAAGTAGCATTATTAACTACAAATCAAAATTCTAAACCGATTAATCTTGAAGAAGTTTTCCACTACCGTTGCCATCTTCTATCAGACTGACTGCCACGCCTTGATAAAATATATCCCCAGTTCCTTCTATAATGGCCAAAACATCACAGTTCTCAAAGTTGAGATACATGTCACCTGTTGAGTTTTGATAGGTAAACATTTGAGTAGAAATAAGTTGTGAAGCATCACCAAATCCGTTATTTTGGACTTTAATCTCCGCATATCCAGTTTGACCACTCACCGTAAAGTCTGCAGTGCCCAATGAAATTACAATTTTGGTTGATGAATTATCGACATTTAGCACCAAAGATCCTCCTCCATTTCTCATTTCAATGTCTAAATTAGAATGAATAGTGTCTTTGAAGCTTACTGAATCTGAAGCTTCTATGTAAAACCTGCCATAATCTGGATAGTAAATATCAACCTCAATAAAACGATCTCCACTTCTCAAAAAATGACACTTATTTCCATTGGAAATAGTCAGTTCATTCATGGTGTAATCCAAGCCAATTTGGGGAATCATATTCTCTCCTCCTCTTACTACAATCTTCTTCTCATCTGATTCGTAGATGTTGTATTTAATGTCCTTCATTAATCTAAAAGAAGAAATAGAATCTAAACCAAAAACAAGAGAATCCTCTTCTCCAGTACCTTTCCAGCATTTTCTTTCTCCTGCTTTTTTGCAAGAGTTAAATCCTAATAATAGCAGGACAGGAAGTATGATCACTAATCTTTTCATTTATCCCAAAGTCTATAACCTATTCCAAATTCAAGATAATCAGCTATTCCCAAATGAGCCTTGATCGCCACTTGTGCCGTAATTTTTTCTCCAAAATGATATCTAAAACCTAGTCTGTTATATACCCAACCCCAAGGATTTATTTGATTGTAAGCATAAACTCCAATTCCGACAATGAATTCTGTATTATAAAAGTGGATGCTTCCTCCAAAATATCCGCCAGCCTGAAAGGTTTGACCAAAAGTATAAAGCGAGTCGTCATGAAAGTGCTTGTTTGCATCATTATAAGTTAAGTCCAAGGCAAAATCCAATTTCCATTTTCTCGAAATTCGTTTTGAATACATTCCTTGAATACCAATTATCCCTCTATAAACAGGTTCTGACTGTGTAATCACATTCTGTTTAACTCCCCCTAAAATGGAAACGTGAATGTCATCTACCATTGTCGCATCATAATTAGAAGGGTCATCTTTCTTTCTATTTGGTGAATAAAGCTGACGTCTTTGAATACTGTATCCCAAATTGAAGTTTAAGGAAGGAATGTTCAACCCTAAATTTGGTGTTCTGATAGATGCATTAGAGTAATGTGTGAACTCGATTCCTGCGCCAATGTGCCAAAATTCGAAATGTTTCATCCAATTAAATTGAAGATTCACAAAGCCATTTACATGAGAGCCAATTGCATTGTTTTTCGGATTCAATTGAGCATCATATCTCTTAGTTACATAGGCAATTCCTGATCCCAATCTAAAATCTAAAAACCCAAACCTGGCCCTTTGTACCAAAGGAAAGGAGGTGTGAGCAAAAATAGAATATCCATGACCTAAAGCATTAGGGTTTCCAAAGTTTTGATACATGAAAGAAACCCCCTTAACAGGCTGCTTATAGGTACGCGCCCAAGTTGTTGCGCTTCTGTCTTGTTGTGAAAAATCAAGCTCTATAGCACCTACATTTTTTTGAGGTAAGTGTGCCATGTTTGCTCTATGCGCTATGAGGAATCCAACTTTAGATTTGGCCGTGATTGTGGTAGGCAAAAATTGTTGAAACTTTTGTCCAAAACAGCTTAAGGAGAGTAAGGAAAAAAGAAAAAATGAGACTAACTTCACAACAACAAATTCATTTTTGAAACGCCAAATTAACAAAATGGAAGAGAAACTTAAAGCTTTTGAAAGGCTTTTAATTATCATGGATGAACTGAGAGCGCAATGTCCTTGGGATAAAAAACAGACGCTTGAATCTCTCAGACATCTAACAATTGAGGAAACCTATGAGCTCGCGGATGCAATCATAGAAGGAGATTTAGACGAACTCAAAGGGGAAATTGGCGACCTCATGTTGCACATGGTTTTCTACGCGAAAATTGCAGATGAAAAGGGAGCATTTGACATTGCAGATGTCTTGAACGCTATTTGCGATAAATTGGTGCATAGACATCCTCACATTTATGGTGATGTAGTAGTTGCGGATGAAGAAGAAGTAAAATCGAACTGGGAAAAACTTAAATTGAAAGAAGGTAAGACTTCAGTGCTACAAGGTGTTCCTAAATCATTGCCAGCAATGGTGAAAGCTACTCGAATTCAAGATAAAGTGAAGGGAATAGGCTTTGAATGGGATAACCGAGAACAAGTTTGGGACAAGGTGAATGAGGAGATTCAAGAATTCCATGCCGAAGTAGATGCTGGAGATAAAGAGAAAATGGAAGAGGAATTTGGAGATGTATTGTTCTCCTTAATCAACTATGCTCGCTGGGTAGACATAAATCCAGAAGATGCGTTAGCTAAAACGAATCGCAAATTCATTAATAGGTTTCAGTGGATGGAGATTGCCACCAAAAAAGATGGCAAAGACATATCTGAAATGAGCCTGGTTGAAATGGATGAATATTGGGAAAAATCAAAAGCCTTTAATAAATGAGTAACGGCTTAAGCATAGTTGTAATTGTTGGTGGCGGAATTTTGATTGGAATCATTGCCGCATTAATTCTTAGAAAGCAAGGATATTCATTCGTTAGGTATTTCGTAACCGGCTTTCTGGCTGGCTGTGGTATCCTCGGAATAATTGTCAAAATCTTGAGAGATTATTTATAGATAAAATCAATTAAATTTGTTTCAATGAAAAAATTATTTGAAGATTTTGATGCAGTTAGCCTTGCCTCTTGGACAGAGAAGATTACAGCTGACCTCAAAGGGAAACCTCTTGAAGTACTGAACTCAAATCCTGAAATGGATATTGAGATCAAGGCTTATCATCATAAAGACAGTAATACTAAATCAAGTCATCTTGGAATCTCTGCATTAGGAGATTGGAAAATAAGAAGATCTTATAGTAAATCAGAATACAATTCAAACATCTTGAGTGACCTTAATGAAGGCATTGATGCTGTTGGATTTACTTATTCAGATAATTTAGAAAAACAATCTAAAGACATCTTGTTTGACCATATTCAGTCAGACATCAAATTCACTGATCTAAGTCAGACATCTGGTGCAAAGATTCCTGCTAATGCGCATATCAATTGTGACATTTTCGGGAGAGCGGCCAAACGTGGGAGATGGCCTCAAAATAGAGGGAACTTCTCTGCATTTGTAAACGAATTCCCGAATAACAAGAGTATTTGGACTGACGGAAGTGCATTTGGTAATGCCGGAGCAACAACTATACAAGAATTAGCAATCACCCTTGCTCAAGTAAATGACTACGTTCAGCCAATGACTGAGTCGGGTCATACATTAGAGGAGATTCATTCTAAACTTCTTATTGAACTCAGTGTTAACGAAAACTATTTCGTCAACATTGCTAAAATGAGAGTGATCAGATTGTTGGTCGCTGGATTATTCAAAGGACATCAAGAAAACTTTAAAGGTGATCCAATCACTTTGTATGCATCAACTTCTGTTAGACATTTGGCAAAGAATGACACTAACAATAACTTACTGCGTCAAACTACGCAAGCTATGTCAGCTGTTTTAGGAGGATGTGATGTGCTAACGATTCAAGCCGATAAATCTTCAGATGAAGAACAAGATGTTATCAATCAACGAATGGCAAAAAATATTCAATTGGTACTAAAAGAAGAAGCTTACCTCAACGTTGTGAAAGACCCGAGCGAAGGCTCTTATTACTTGAATGCTTTGACAGAGCAAATCCTAACAAAATCTTGGGATTTGTTTAAAGAGATTGAAAAACTTGGGGGATTCTGCGTGGCATTAGAAACCAACTTTATCCAAAATAAAATTGAAGAAAATCAAGAATACATGATTGCCCAATTGAATGAATCAGAGAAAACTTTCTTAGGAATCAATAAGCATCAGTCCAAGCTTGAAGATTGGAAGGACATTGAATCAGTTGAGACTTCAAATGAGGCAACAGATTTCAAAGCAATCAAACCATTCAGATTAGAATCTTACTTTAAAAACACCCAAACAGTATGAGTAGAGTGACATTTGATCATATAGATATCTTGAACTTATCTCTTTCTGATTCAAAAGGAGCAGAAGAAAAGTTTGAAACTGCCGAGAAAATAGATATTAAAACATCTTACAAAAAAGCAGACTTAGACGAAGTTGAACATTTAGGATTTGTTTCTGGCCTTGCTCCCAACTTGAGTGGTCCCTACTCTACAATGTACACCATGCGCCCCTGGACTGTGAGACAATATGCTGGGTTCTCAACTGCAGAAGAGTCAAATGCATTTTACAGAAGAAACTTAGCCGCAGGGCAAAAAGGGCTTTCTGTTGCTTTTGATTTAGCAACACATAGAGGATACGATTCTGATCACAAAAGAGTGGTTGGAGATGTAGGAAAAGCAGGTGTCGCAATTGATTCAGTTGAGGACATGAAAATCCTCTTTGATCAAATCCCGTTAGATAAAATGTCTGTTTCTATGACCATGAACGGAGCTGTAGTTCCGATTATGGCTTTTTACATTGTGGCCGCAGAAGAACAAGGTGTATCTAAAGAAGACTTAGCTGGAACCATTCAAAATGACATCTTGAAGGAGTTTATGGTAAGAAACACTTACATCTATCCTCCAAAACATTCAATGACAATCATTGCGGATATATTTAAATACTCTTCTCAAAACATGCCTAAGTTCAATTCGATTTCAATTTCGGGTTATCATATGCAAGAGGCTGGCGCAACTGCGGATTTAGAATTAGCTTACACGCTTTCTGATGGATTAGAATACATCAAGGCCGGAATTGCATCAGGAATGAAGATTGACGATTTTGCTCCTAGACTTTCCTTCTTTTGGGCGATAGGTATGAATCACTTCATGGAGATTGCTAAAATGAGAGCTGCCAGAATGATTTGGGCAAAAATGGTGAATGAATTCAAGCCAACGAACCCCAAATCTTTAGCATTAAGAACACATTGCCAAACTTCAGGTTGGAGTTTAACAGAGCAAGATCCTTATAACAACGTTGCTAGAACTTGTGTTGAAGCTTTAGCTGCAGCTTTAGGCGGAACGCAATCTTTGCATACTAACGCATTGGATGAAGCAATTGCCTTACCAACGGACTTCACAGCTAGAATTGCGAGAAACACACAAATATACTTACAAGAAGAAACTGGGATTACGAAAGTAATTGACCCTTGGGCTGGTTCTTATTATGTAGAGAAGTTGACGCATGATATTGCACAAAAGGCTTGGGAACACATTGAAGAAATCGAATCATTGGGAGGAATGGCAGAAGCAATAGAATCTGGGATTCCGAAAATGAGAATTGAAGAAGCTGCTGCCAGAAAGCAGGCAAAAATTGATTCAGGAAAAGACATAATTGTTGGTGTAAACCGCTACCAATTAGAGAAAGAAACCGAATTAGATATATTAGAAGTTGATAATACGAAAGTGAGATTGTCTCAGATTGAAAGATTAGAGAAGATGAAGGCTGATCGTGATGAAACTGTAACGCAACAAGCATTGACCGTTTTAAAAGAAGCTGCATTCAAAACGGTGAAGAATGAAGAAAGATCGGTGGATGAGAACTTATTAGCATTAGCGGTAGATTGTGCAAGAAAAAGAGCATCATTGGGAGAGATTTCAGATGCTATGGAGGCTGCTTTCGGAAGATATCAGGCAACAATTAGATCAATTTCAGGAGTTTATTCAGCTGAAGCTATGGAAGATAAAGACTTTAACGAAGCGAAAGAAAAAGTTAATCGCTTTGCAGAATATGACGGAAGACGACCAAGAATAATGGTTGCAAAAATGGGACAAGATGGTCATGACAGGGGAGCAAAGGTTATAGCGACTTCTTTTGCTGACATTGGTTTTGATGTGGATATTGGCCCATTATTCCAAACACCAGAAGAAGCTGTAAAGCAAGCCATTGAAAATGACGTGCATATTCTTGGAATTAGTTCTTTAGCGGCAGGACACAAAACATTGATTCCAGCAGTTATTGAGGAATTAAAAAGACAAGATAGAGAAGACATAATGGTAGTCGCTGGAGGGGTGATTCCTTCTCAGGACTATGAATTTTTGTATACAGCTGGTGTTTTGGGGATTTTTGGTCCAGGAACTAAAATATCCACTGCAGCTATTGAAATACTTGACATCCTACTTCAATACTATGAAGACGAGGATTGTTAAATTTTTCTTAAATTCGTGATATTGTAACTTTCGGCATCACTTTTGAGTTTAAGAGTGTAAAGTTAATGCCAAGAAATACACAGGTTCTATGAACATACTTAAAAATATATCTAAAGCAGCTAAGAGAGCTACTCTTGTCTTAATCTTATTAGTGGGATTCGGATCAGATGCTGAAGCACAATCACCAGCATATGATGATTTAATCATTCTTTATGCAGATGGTGCTTACGATAAGCTTTTAAAGAAGGCCGATAAGTATGCATTGGGAAAGTCTACTAAGAAAGATGCCCTTCCGTATTTGTACCTGGCGAAATGTAATTTTGAGATGTCTAAAGACCAGAAATGGCTAGAGAAATATCCAAAAGCATTTAATGATGCTATTAGATATGCGGGTAACGTAATCAAAAAAGATAAAGAAGGAATTGTGGTAGATGAGAACAAAGAGTTTTTCATTGACTTAAAAACTGCAGTTGTAGAAGATATCAAAAACTTAGCTGAAGAAGGATCTTATGCTAAATTGATGGGATACATTGCGAAACTTCACAGGTTCTCTAAAAATGATGTAGGTTCTTACTTCTTAAAGACTGCTGCACAGTATCAGGAAAAAGATAAAGGTGGCGCTAAGTTGACTCAAAAAGAAGCTTGGACAAGATTAGATGCAGTTGAAAATGTTGATTCATGGTCAGACATTGATAAAGAAATGTTGAGAATCGGAGTTGTTGAATATTGTAATGCGCAGATCAACGTAGTGCGACAAACTAAACCAGCTAAAGATTTACTTGGAAAAGTAAAACAATGGTTAGAGGATGATGAAGAGTTCATGGCTTACTATGACAAAATCATCAACTAAGATTTGACTTTATAAAAGATTTAAAAGCCTTCTCATTTATGAGGAGGCTTTTTTTATGCTTATTTTTCTCGGTAACTTTTTAATTCAATCTTATTATTAAATCATGTACAAGATTCTTTTTCTGATTACACTTTTACCATTTTCTGGCTTTACTCAAAGCTCAAGTTTAGCTGGATTTAACTTTCCGGAGAAATTTGAAATCGATCCTTCTGATTATAGCTTGGAAAAACTCGGTGTCAAAAAGATAGTGCAGTACGAAGAAAATAGATCCATATTCTATGCCGATTCTACAAAAAATGCTCCAGTCCACTATTTCTTACAATACGCTTTGATCTTTGACTCATTAGGTAGACTCAAGAATTTTCAGTTTGATTTTCAAATTAATAAGGGAGAAGTTATTAATCCTGTTGATTGGCCTGTGGGTCCACATACCTTTATAGACTCTTCGCATATTTTCACTTATGAGATGAATAATAAAAAAGAGTCTTACAATTATTTTGAATATACTTTTGAATACTTCATGAATGATTTACATAAAGTCTCCGTTTTCAATCCATTACCTTACAGAGGCACCATAGATGGAGTATACGTCAAACAGATTTATCATGAAGAAGACAATACTAATCTTATTAAATATTATGATGACAGAGGATTACTAATTAGATCTGAATATTACTTCAATAAAGGACTAGTCAAAACCAAGAAATACCTTTACACAGAAGTAGATCGCAATGACTTTAAGTCAAATCTTTTGACTTCTGTCGAAACTATAGATGACTTCGGCGGGCATATCAGATTGATCGATTATGAATTCGAATAATGTGTCTCCTGCAATATGTTACTGTGTAAACCACTTATCCAAAAAGGCCATTATCTGCTCGTAAACATGATCTAATTCCTCTTGCTTGACCACATAGGGGGGGTTAAAGAAGATGACATTCCCGAGGGGTCTTAGTAAGATCTCATTGGCTAAAAAGTAATTGTATGCCTCAGTTCTAATAGGTGAGAAATAAGAACTCTCTTCCCCCAAGGCAATTTCTAAGCTTAAAATGGTTCCTTGCTGTCTTGCAGATTTGAACCGGGTATCCCCTTCAATCTTCTCCAAGAAGCTTTTGTGAGACGATACTATTCTCTGAATGCCATTTATTGTCTCCTCTCTTTCAAAGAGGTCTAAGGACGCGCAAACGGCAGAACAAGCAATTGGATTAGCCGTAAACGAATGGCCATGCAGTAAAGCATTACCGATCTCATCTGATAAGAAGGCATCAAACACTTTTTGAGTCGTTGCCGTTAAGCCCATAGCCATAACCCCACCAGTTAATCCTTTTGACATGCAAACAAAGTCAACTTCGGCCTTAATATGGTCAATGGCGAACATTTTACCTGTTCTATAAAAACCTGTCATCACCTCATCCGCAATAGTCATTACCTCATTTTCTGAAGCAATGCTCACTAATTTATTCATCCATTCTGCTTCGTATATTCTCATTCCAGCTGCTCCTTGAACCAATGGTTCAAAGATGAAACCAGCGAAATCACCAGTAGAAAGTAAAGCCTTCGTTTTCTGTAATACCTCATCAATGTTATCAGCGGTTGGGAACGGAATAAAATCCACGTCAAAAAAGAGATGCTCAAAAGGTTTATTGAAATATCCTCTCTGACCAACACTCATTGCTCCAAAAGTGTCTCCGTGATATGAACCCTCAACAGCCAAAAATCGCTTCTTTTTGATTCCTTTGTTATGCCAATATTGATAAACCATCTTAATGGCAACCTCTACAGCAGTTGATCCATTATCTGAAAAGAAAACCTTTGCAAAATTGTCAGGTAATAAGTTGATAATCCTCTCCCCTACTTCAGCTGCTCTTGGATGAGTGGCTCCGGCAAAGATGGAATGATCTAATATTTTTACTTGTTTTGAAATCTCCTCAGCCATATGCGGATGCGCATGACCGTGAATGATCGTCCACCAACTTGAATTGGCATCAATGTATTTGTTTCCCTCTTCATCAAATAACCAAACGCCTTCGCCTTTAACTATCGGAATTGGGGTTGGTGCTGTTTGGGCTTGGGTAAACGGGTGCCAAACGTATTGTTTGTCTTTTTCTGAAAGTGTCATTAAATCAAATCTGTAATGTCTTTTACTCCTGCGGGTCTTGTTAATACGAATCCTTCACCATAATCGGCTCCTATGAATCTTCCATAATCTGCCCATCTACCTTTCAAGAAATCAAAGAATTCTTTACCAGATATTGGAGTGTTTACTTGAGGATTATTTGGATCGTAAAATTGAGTTTTAAAAGCTTTAATCGCTTCTATCTTCTGATCAACTACTGCTGTGATATCAACAACTAGATCAGGTCTCATGTAATAATCTTGGATGTAATGGTAAACAGATCTTGGTCTCCATTTCTCTTGCTTAACACCATCTAATTCTGTTTCAATTTTAGATAGTCCAGCCAAAAAACAAGCTTCTTTAGCCAAAGTCGCTCCTTTTCCGTGATCAGGATGTCTGTCTGAAATGGCATTAATGAACACCACATCTGGCTGATATTTTCGAAGTTGTTGGATGATTTTCAATTGATTCTCTTTCGTATTTTGAAAGAAACCATCTGCCATTTTTAAATTAACTCTGGCATCTAACCCCATCACCTCTGAAGCAGCCGCAGCCTCTTCTTTTCTCGTGTCGGCGGTTCC
>JBLFXO010000115.1:0-10073 GCA_047609865.1 Arenicella sp. | reverse complement strand
AATGTCTTTAAGCTGTTGGTCTAACGCAAAGGTCAGATTTGAGTTCTGGATTATCTCACCCGAAAGCAACTGTTCTTTGATCTCAAACGGCTTTTGCCTTCTTTCAACAATGGTAGAATCTTGTGTGAAGTCGAAAACAATAAAGTCAACAACGTTTTTTGGATAGATGCAGTATTGGATGTTTTTTGACGTGTCGCCAAGATTTTGCAACATGATGAAAGGTGTACCTTCCTTGATATATCTCAATCCGACTATAGAATCTGCGGCTCTATCTGCGGCAACATTAATGTCATATTGAGTTAAACCATAGCCCTGAAACATATGAGACATTGTCCAGCCTGGTTGTACAGTATCTCTAACTACTTTAAAAGAATCTAAGGTAAAACCATACTCAATGATTGGCTCTGGAATTACAATTTCAGCTACGCCTTCTTCAGTTGGAATTTCTTCTCCTCCCCCACATGAAAATAGAAATAGAAAAAACGGCAAAAGATAAAGATGTCTAATTGGGTTTAGCATGCTGCAAAATTAATGCAGAAGACCGCAGTTTTCAAGCTTAGGTGTTAATCTTTATTAATAGCAAAGTGTTAGCTATAATTAGTAGCTGACTATGAATTTTTGAAGATGAGTAGGGACTAGTTTTTGACGAATCGCTCTACGAAGCTTCCCGATTCACTTTGAACACTAATAAAATATAATCCTGAATTGAAATTTGAAATATCTAAAATGACATCATTTGAGGTCGTTTTCGAGAAGAGTTCTTTGCCGTTCACATCCGAAATAATTAAGTTGACTTCTTCAAGAATTCCCGCAATGTTCAATTTCTCTGAAGATGGATTCGGGTAAACATTGATTTGCAAAGTTTCAGTTTCATTCAAACTTGTAAAGTATCCGCTAAGTAGTTCATAAACCGGATTGTCAATCAAACCACTAAATGCAGTTCCTTGGGCTGAGAAATTATACGAGATATAATAACCATTGGGATACTCAGTTGTAGATAATGCAGAGTAATGCATTCCTGAAGTATTCGCTACCTCTCCAAGATGCCCTGTATAAGCATCTCCACCAACAGCATACAACTCATGGCCAAGACCATAATTAGTAGAAGTGTTAGTCTTCATTAAATTATAATTAGCAGATGAAATAATCGCCCCATTCCTGAGCGAGTCATGAAAATCATTCAAATCTTCAACAGTTGTCACGACATCTGCCCAACCTTTATAAATGGATGGATCAATTATCGTTAAGTCTATCTCCGGCGGGAAATTCCAATAGCAACCCATGTGAGCTGTTTGAATTTGGTCATCAGAAGGAACCAGTGTATTGGATAATCCAGTTGGCACGAGAATGCTATCAGTTAAAAATGTCCAATAGTCATCTCCAGTTACACTTTCAACAATCATTGCTAAAATAGTGTAGTTCGTATTTGAGTATGAATATGAAGTTCCGGGAGTGAAGAGTTCTCCTAAGCTAGCTCCACAGAAAACTCCTTCTTCTAACGAATAAGGTAGAGTTGGGTTGGTGAGAACATCAGTTTGACATCCCGTATTGTCTCCAGAATTTGCAATTCCAGATCGGTGAGAAAGCAAATGTTCTATGGTCACAAAATCAGAGCTACTAATGGTATCACTAATAATGGTAGATGATAAGTACTGATCAATTGTATCCGAGATATTTAATAAACCTAACTCTTGTAATTTGAAAATTGAAGTTGACATGAACACTTTAGAAACACTTCCGCATCTGAATTTTTCTGATCCATTAGCCAAAGCTTGGGGCTGGCCAGAGGTTGTTCCATTGATTGCGTATCCACTGAATCCTGTCCATGTCCATTGACCCGGAATCGATACTTCCATTAATCCTCCGGGCTGAGTTACGTTTCCGCTAGAAACCGCATCATCTAAAATTGATTGTAAAGAATCTGTCAGATATTGACTTTGAGCAAAGCCTTGAGTGGAAAAAAAGAATATTGTAAGTGAGAGATAGAATTTTATAATACGTTGCATTCTATAAAGTTATATAGAATCTCGCAATTTACTCTCCGTTTTTAATCCATCAGCTAAAACTTCTTCAACCCACTTCTTTCCCCACTCTTCTAATTCAGTTTCATTCCATAATTCTGGATAGAAAATTCTCTTTTGAAAATGAGGAGGTAAATACTTTTGCCAATTTGTTCCGCCGGTTCCTTTTTCATCTCCTTTTGGACCTCCCATATAATGAGCTGCTGTTCTGAAATGAACCAATGGCCAATTGATATTAACATTGACATCAAACTCTCTAAGTTCTTTTCTTAACTCCGGTATTTGTTGTTGGTCTTCAGAAAGTGCCTTGAACTTTTTCCAGATATTTACTGGCTGGTATTTGTCTGCAAAGTCATGAAAATCTTGCATATACTTTGTTTCGAAATCTCTTAAGGTTAAGGTTTTTTCACCTGTATCGGCCACAATAGCTCCTCTTCTCCAATAAATATTATCTAGTTGCTCATGAAAATCTGCATTCATTAAACCCTCTCTTTGATCTTGATATACCAGGTACTTCAGATCAGTTGATGCAATTTCTATGTATCTATATGAAGCGGTTTGGAATCCCGAAGCGGATAAAAGAGACATTCTGAATTTTGTGAATTGCTCTTTTTCCATACCAAATCTCATGACATCAAATGACTTCACGAGCGTATCGAAATACATATTAATACGTTTCAATCTAGCAATGAAAAAGTCAAGGTCAAGTTCTTCTTTCCATCCTAAATCTTGTCCTATGTCGGAAATATTTTTACCGTTAAAACAGATTTGCTCCATCTCATGAGAAACAAGAGAAAAGTACAACTCAGTTATCTGATGATAAACAATGAAAATTTTCTCGTCTGGGAAATCAGTTTTTGGTTTCTGAAGAGCCAATAAAGCTTCCACTTCAATATAATCCCAGTAGGTCAGAGGGTTCGCATAAATCAATCCATCTAAATAAGAATCAAGATTTTGCCCAATCGAAGCATATTTATCTTTTAGGATTTGAATTTTCTTTAAAGTCTCATCTGACATCTCCATAATACTGATTTAGGTCTCAAAGATAATTAAAAGCTGAGAGCTTAAAACTGACTGAAGTCAGTTAAGATGATTAATTTGCTCAAACGAATTGACCGAAATGGTAACTTTTTAAATCTGAGAACATATAGAACCGAATCAAATCAAATGAAGACCAAGCTTTTCACATGTGCCTTTCTCTTATTAGCGTCAATTTGCCACACCCAAAAACGGATTGACTATATCAAGCAGACCAATTGTGAAAAAATCGAAAACAATAAGCCCAATGGTAGCATATACTCTCGAACCTATACAGAAGACCTTGGGGATGTTTATCAATTTAAAATGGATGGCTTCGTAGACAGCAAGCTTCGAAATTCAGATTTCGATTGGAATGACCAAAATCAAAGTAAAGGTATCTCCTACAGTATCAATCACGAAGAAAACGAAGAGTCATTTGGCATGAATTGGTTTTTTGTTGATTCACTCACGGGAGTCATTTATTCATTTAGCTTTGACGTTTTCAATAAAGAAATAGAAGAGGACTCAAGAGTTTCCATTGAACGTGAAACCGAAAGTTCTCAGTTTGAAAGAGAGTTCCAAGTTAACTTGGCGCTAGTAAAACAAGCCGAAGAGTTTGTTGATGCTCATCTTAAAAACACAACGCCCTTCACATTTAAATTTCCTATGTTCGATCTATCCATTTTAGATCAACCGATTTATGCCTGGCATTCTGAATCAAAAACGTTCGAAAAAAATATTGCGATTCAATATGAAACTGATAGCACTTTAGAAAAAGGGATCTATCAGATAGAAAATGATTCTTCTTTTGTCTGGGATGAGATAATTGATAATCAGCTCATGCATCACTTTCAACATGGCACTCAGCTTCAAATTTGGGAAGGTGAATTCCATATGAAGAGTAAATACACTCGAATAATTTTGACCCCAGATTTCAAAGACACTACTTACAAAATTGAATACAGTAGAAATAAGAATAATGAAAAACCATATCACAATATTGAAGTCACACACTATTTGACAGAACATACTGATAGTATTGATATTGAAAAAAGGTACATCCATATTAAATATGACAAATCCCTGACTCCTATTTATAGAGAAATGAAAGCTGTTACTTTTGATGGCCAGGAAGTGTATTCAGTTTGGGGCAAAAAACTAAAAGAAGAAGAAAATATTAATCAGCTTTATGTCACAGATGCCAAAGGCGAGTCACATTTTGTCCAAATCTATTCTTCAAACATTCAAATGGCTACTTATCTTATTCCCTTCAGTACAAAAAAATATCGTCCTACAAAAATCAATTCAAGAAAAAGGGATAGGCGAAGTCTCAAAAGAGTTAAACAAGAATTTGAACTAGTTGAAAAATCTAAATATCACAAAACATTTGTCTCTGATCAAAGTGGAAGTTTCTTGATTACTGAAGTCTTTTATAAGTGAATTCAAGAATAGATTTTGCTAAAAAACTTTCTCAATTCATTCTGTTCGATTTCTAACAATTGGGAGGCTACTTTTCTAAAGCTCCGGTTGTGAGGACGTTTTTCCGTACTTTCGGCCTGCTTCATTAGAATTCTAAGGTGAATAGTAGTTTGAAAAGCACAAAATTTTTAAAGATGAAAAAGACGCTATTACTTGCTTCGGCACTTTTGTTAGGTTCACTGCACTCTATGGCTGCCACAGGCGGACCAGATGCATATGGTTATACATGGATTGATAGCAATGAAGGTGGCGGATCAACTTATGGTTGGATTGACATTACAGGTACGGCTTCAATGGTATGGAGAAGGATGATGAGATTAGTGGAGATAATAATAGCTATGATTTTGGTGCGAGACTTTATAATCCTAGAGTTGGAAGATGGTTAACAAGGGATCCGCAGGAGGCAAACTACCCACCCGCTGCGCAGGATCTATAAAAACGATTTGCTTCGCAGTTAGCTGTGCTGCTGCGAGTATATTTATAACTCAAACGCCTCAATAACCCCCATCACAGCTTTGATTTGTTTATCAGAAAGCCCACTTATGTCTAAAGAATTAGAATTTTCAGCTGAGCTTTTAATTGTTTAAAGGATTCTCACGTAAAACACTATCTAACTCATAGAAAGCTTTCCAGAGACGATAAATAATCACGCCAATAGCAGCTAAATCAATCAATATAAGGAGAAGGAAATTCTGTGAATTACAAGTATAGAATGCATGACCCTCCTATTGGGAGGTTCTTTGCGGTTGACCCATTGACTGCTAAATATCCTCATAACTCTCCATATGCATTTAGTGAGAACATTGTAATCCATACTATTGAGTTAGAGGGTTTGGAGGCGTTTTTCATACATGGAACTGGTTGTGTTGATACTTATGACGTGACGGTGAACAGTCAATTAGGAATTGTAAATGAGGCTCTTGATTTGAATTGGTCAATATTCCCTAATCCTTCTGAAGCTGATTTTACTGTAAAATTAGATAAGGGAATTGACGCGGATGCTCAAATTGAAGTTAGAGATGTTCAGGGAAGGATTATCTATCAGTCATCTGCAAAAGCAATTCAGTCAATTAGAATTAAAGAGGCTGGAGTTTATCTAGTCGTTGTTACTTCAACTCAAGGTAAATCTGTGAAGAGAATTGTGATTCAGTAGAGTCCGAAGGTTCTTGTAATTAAACTTAAGGAATGGGAGATTTGAACTGTTGGATTGAGCTTCCATTTTTTGTGCTAAATATTGAAATCTAATGAATTAGAAATGAAAATAAATCACATTTAATTTGGTTTATACTATAAACTAGTTTATGTTTGTAGAAAGTTAGATTATGGAAATTACAGAAAGTGTAAAAGTTATAGAGAAGATGATGGCCGAGGGCCGTAAGTCGATAAATAATTATTCACCTTACTTTATTCTTTGGGGAGCAGTAATGTTTACAGCAGCTATCACAGAATATTTTCTGGTTGGACAAACAGACATGCCTTGGATCGTTTGGCCAATTGCTGGTGGAGCCGGTGGAATCCTTTCTGCTATAATTGGAAGTAAGCAAAAATCCAATTCCGCCTTAGACAGAATAGTGGGATATACCTGGTTGACATTTGGAATATGCCTACTATTCTCAATTTTCTATTCATTACATATTCAAACTACACCGCACACAATAATACTATTATTGGCTGGTGGATCGACATTCATTAGTGGCGGGATTTCAGGTTATAAAATTCTATTCGCTGCAGGTTTCATGCTGTTTTTGGCCGCTTTTATTTCAGGATTTGTTATTCCGTCAGAATTGGTAAGCCTAGTTTTCGCTTCTGGTATGTTAGTCGGTTACTTGGTGCCCGGAATCATTCTAAACAAAAGAGAGAATGACGAAGCTTAATCCTCTATTGCATCAAGAATTAAGACTGAGTATCATTAGTTTTTTAGCCACGGCCAAATGGGTAAATTTCAACGCGCTTTTGGACATTACTGAGGCGTCAAAAGGAAACCTAAGTGTTCAGCTTAAAAAATTAGAAGAGGCAAAAATGATAAAGATCAAGAAGTCATTTAAAAATAACTATCCTCTCACAGAATGTCAAATCACTACAATCGGGAGAGATGACTTAGAGGAGTATGTCGCTGCGATTAAAAAGATGCTGAATATTTAATACATTCTATTGACAGCCGTACTGCATTTAACTAATACTGCGGTACAGACAAATCAAATTTAAATAAATGATTTTCTTCTGGACGAAAGAGTCTGCTCATGCCGTCAAATTTGATGTAAAAGTGTCCGTCCAAAACATAAGATGTATCATAATCCATAGCCGAATAACCTTCGTAATATGTCAGTGTATAATCTGAATCAGGAATGTAAATCCCATATCCTCTTCTTGCAAATAATCTTGATTGCGGGTACAAATAGTAAACATGATTGTAGCCTTCTGGTTTCAAAGTAAACTCAGGCGTTCTCTTCGTCATAGCATGTATTCCAATGGCAAAAACCCCAACAGCTAAAATGCAGATTACCAATACCATTATTGAAAGTACTTTAGACACCCTTTTGGAGACATTTCTAGCGGTGTAAACGATTAAAAAGATCAAAGAAACAATAGCTAGGCCATTAGCCAACCATCCATAAAGGAGAAGGATAGATTGGGCTTCAGGCCTCCATCTAAAATCAAACAATACTAAATCAACAAGGATTATCATGAGAGTAAAAAGTACGCAACAAGCAATCAGAGTTGGTTTTATCTTCTTTCTATCGCTTGAAATATCTTCTAATTCCTCCATACTTTAAAAGTACTCATAAAAAAACCCTGACAATCACAGAGTGAAGTCAGGGCATCCTCTTTAAAGCAGAGGGAACTACTAAACCATAAAGGTTTCTAGGTTTTCACCAAATGTTATTTTGCATAGACCATTGGGTTAGCTAAGCCATCCCATTTTACTAACTGCATTTTAATTGTTCCTACTTGTATTTTGGCTTTCGCCATAATCGGAATCTTATTCGCATCTGCAGTGATGTAAGCAACTAATGCGTCATCACTTTTAAATATTCTTCCTGTTTCAACAAGGGGCGCGAACTTGTGACATTTGAATTTTCCTTTTCTCGTTTTGATAGTCTCAAGACCCAAGTACTTAATCTTGGTATTAAAGATCTCATCATCTAAAAAGATTGGAACTTGAAAGATGTCTCCTTTTTTCGCGTTCGTAAAGTCTAATGTTCTTGCATAATAGAATGCTGAAATCATATCTTGCACCTTACTCGGCACTTCAAATTCTTTTCCTTTCTCGTTTTTTACCTTGTTCTTATGCTGAAAGAAAGTATAATCCTGGTTGATTTTAAATCCACCTTCATCAACTCTTCTTTTAAACACCCACGGAACCATGGCCTTTTTATCAATGTATGATTCATAAACATCATTTACTTTATAAAACCATTCAAAAGCTGAAATTGTCTTCCCAACTCCTCTTACTCTTAATAACTGACGTCCTTTAACTGTACGTTTTGTTGGTAAAACAGAAAGTGTTGCCTCTCCAGCGTCCCAAACGCCATAGGTCATTCTATATACTAGTCTTTCGCCTGGTTTAAAGGCCTTTTGTTTAAGATCTCTAAATGCATCACCATCTTCAACGATTTCATTTTCTACCGTTTCATCTGTGATTGGATCTGCGTTTGCAATTGCTGCAAAGCTCAGCGCCATTATGGCTAAAATTAACTTTTGCATGTTTAATTGTTTTATGGTTATGTCTCTAGTAAATCAAATTCAGTGCCAAACCCAAATCAGGGAAACCTTCTAGTTTATTGGGCGGAGGATCTTTAATTGGTGAAAACTACAAATGGCTCAACGAGAGAGCCATTTAAGTAAAAATCTCTGCAAAAAATTTGCATTAACAGAGAAAACTCTGTACATTTAAAACAGAGTAAGTAGTTTTTTTCATTTCAAAAGTTGATGGGCTTAGCGTTTAGTTAAGCTCATCAATTTTTTTTAAGCCTATTTCTAATGGCTTTCTCTACTAAACGGACATTTATTTTCAAAGGTTGGGTCTCTTCTAATTTTTTTTCTGATTTAATTATATCAACCTGATTTCCAAGAGGTTGCCAACGGCCAGAATGTATAGGTCTTCTCTCTTCAAACAATCCAACAGCTTGAATATTACATATACCAGCAATATGAAGTGGGCCAGTTGAGGCTGCCACCAAACTATCTGATTTAGAAATAAATGCAATCAATTCATCCAATGTCATCTTCCCAGATAAATCATGAATATTGTCTTTATTTGGGATTTTTGACCTGAAATGCTCTGCCTCTTTCTCTGTTCCGGTGATAAAAATCTCGTGACTATTGGAATCTAGACTTTCCGCCAAAGTCATGAAATTATCCACCCCCCACTCTACCGCGCTACCCTGAGATTTGGGATGTAAAATGACGTTCTTCTTTTCAGAGGATAACATACTTTCTAATTCTGAAGGGAGCTGAGGTAATTCTGAAAAACCTACATAAGATGTAAGCTCTGAAAGTGTATACTCCTTCTCAATTCCTAAAGGAGCTAACAACTTCACATTCAATTGAGCTTCATGCAAATCTGAGTTCTTTCTTGTGAAATTTGGTCGGTGATTACAACTCAATAAATGAAAAACTCTGTGAGATGTCCCTATTCTATTTTGAACTCCTGCACGTTTAGCAAGTCGTGCAATTTCTTTTCTAGGGAAGACATGAATAAATGTATCCACTTCTTGCTCTTTCAGCCAGGATACCTGTTTATCATATGACATCTGATTGAGTGTTGCCCATTCCCAAACCTCATCAACATGCTTAGAACAATTGATAATTGGTTTTGTATAGGTGTTCCCCAAAAATATAATCTCGACATCTGGGAATTCCTCTTTGAGGATTCCAGCTAATGGCAATGTTAAGACAACATCTCCAATGCTATCCGTTCTTGAAATGACTATTTTCTTTGGATTGATCTTAGTCATTTTCTTTATTTAATTTTCTGAGCGTTTTGTATTTGACAACGTTTGACTGAGCAGATATTTGTGCAATCTTGAAGCCTGCTTTTCCATCCAAAAACCCAATGTGGATAACATACATAGAGAAGAATCTTGCAATGGCTGAAAGATATGGCTTCAATACCCCAGCCTTTTTTCCGGCTGCATTCATTTTTTGAGCGGTAAGTACTGAATACCTATCAGCACGTTCCCTATGTTCCTTATAATTATAATAGGAATAGTGATTCAAATGACCTTTTACCAAAGTCTCTTTCACAGATTGAGTGAACTCCAGTTCTTCATGAACATATTCACCCACCCATCTCGTATTTTGTTTATTGAATATTCTAACTTTTTTATCAGGATACCAAGTTGAATGCTTAATCCATGATCCACAATAATTAGTCAATCTGTTCAGCACATAAACACCTTCGAATCCTTTTGCCTTATACGAATTGATGTCACCAGCCATAATTTCATCTACTGACTCGTCTGCATCTAAAGAAAGTATCCAATCATAGGTGGCCAGATCATTAGCGAAGTTTTTTGTTGCAGCATAACCTTTCCATTTTTCTTTCACAAA
>JBLFXO010000114.1:0-10082 GCA_047609865.1 Arenicella sp. | reverse complement strand
GTTTTTACTCTCTTCAGACTGAAAAACATTCTCTACTCCTCCTCCAACGCACCAAACATCTCTTTTCTCTTCTAAGGTTGCTTTTGCTTTTGCCAAATAATCTCTTGAAATAACTTGTCTCGCTCCAATTATTTGAATATAATCACCTTGGGCTTCTTTGACGCCTAAGTTGAATGCAACCGGAGTTACGCGTTTTACATTTTCAATTACTTTGAGATTGGTAAATTTAGATTTCAGCTCATTCAGTACTTCAATTGTTCCGTCATCACTTTGACCGTCAATAACCAGAATCTCAATTTCAGTGGGTTTAGAAAATTTGCTGTCAGAAATCGCAATTATGCATTCGGCTATATTCTTGACTTCATTTCGACAAGGAATGACAACTGAAATCATTATTTGGATTTAATTTTTTTCGCTGGAACTCCAGCTACAATCGTAGATTTCTCAACATCTTTTATAACAACACTACCCATACCTACCATAGAATCATCTTCTATATTTACCTTTTGAATGATTGAAGATGAGGGAGAAATCCAAACGTTCTTTCCAATCTTCACACTTCCTGCAATCATGGCGTTTGCAATAATTAGACTATTTGCTCCAACCACAACTCCATGTGCAATATGAACCAGATTATCAATTTTCACATTTTGACCAATCAAAGTGCTACCGAGAACAGCTCTATCAATACATACATTATTTCCAATTTCTGCACCTGATTTTATCTGAACATTTCCTACATGAGGAATCAACTCAAATTCTTTATTTTCATTCGGTTCATAACCAAATCCGACACCGCCAATTGTACAATTACACCCAATTTTCACATTATCTTCAATAACCGTATCTTCCAGAATAACAGTGTTCGCACCGATAATAACATTTGAACCTATAACAGAACCTCTTTCTATAATAACATGTGACCCTATACTGAGTTGTTCTCTATTGAGTTTAATAGATTCATCAATTATAGCAGATTTACATATTATTCCCCAGTCTATTTTCTTTGCAACAAACAAGGTTAATATTTGCATGAAAAGTCTTCTTGGATTTTCACAAATCAACCAACAAGCTGAGCTGTTATCAATATCAATCTTTAAACCTGTATATGCCTTAGTTGAAATTATACCTGTACCCAATTGAGCCAAATCTAGATTCGAAAGATTCTTATCTGAGCACCAAAACAAATCAGAAGTTCCTACATCCTTATCTCCCAAGGAGATAATTCCTTTCACCTCCTTTTGAAGGCTCCCAATAACTTGGACTCCATCAATTTGATTTTCTACTTGTTCTAGTGTAAACATGTTTATCTATTAATCCAACGAATTACCTCAAAGGTTTCAGCATATTTTTTATTGATTTGAACACCTCTCACCGTTGCCAGTGATTTTATGAAATTCTCACTTGAATATGGTCGGTGAGCTTGAGATTTATATTTTTTGAGTGCAGCCACCTTCACTTCTATATTCTCATCACTAAGTTCGTAAAAACAGGAAGTCTGAAAAGAAATATTGTTCCAAGGCATTTCATACGAAAGAATGGAAGTGAACTTAAATGCTCTCAGCGCCTCTTCGGCAATCGTTTTATGATCTTGATGAATATCTGTCATAGCTGGTATAAAAACAATGTCAGGGTTGATTTCACTTCTAAGTTTGATGATGTCATCAAGAATATCTTGCCTTCTGTAATTAAATGTTCTCACTTCATAATCTTTCAAAATGAGGTTTTCTGGTTTGATACCTAAAACTTGAGTCGCCGCTTTCACTTCAGTTATAAGTATATCTGACGGGAATTGAGGCAAAACTGATTGTTCACATGCAGAAAATGCCACATAATACACCTCTGCACCTTCATTTATTAATTTATTAATTGTTCCACCACAACCAAATTCACCATCATCAGTATGAGGTGCAAGCACCAACACTTTTTTCATATCAATGTATTTTTTTGAAGAATATTTTAAACAAAGATAATCCAAAATAAGCCTCTCTAGTTCTAAAGTGAAACGAGTTTATAACAGTTGGAATTGTATAGAATTACCCAATTTATTTAAACAGAATCCTAAAAGGAGTTAATTTCGCACTAGAAATGGCGTCAGAAAATTTACCAATAGTCTTTATCGGGAGCGGACCAGTGAGTTTACTGAAGGCATATTTGATGTCTAAAAAAGAACCTAATCAAGCCATTTTAATTCTGGATAACAATCTTAATTTCGGAGGGGCTTGGTACTCAGATCTGCGTTCAGACAATTCAGAAATTGAGAGTGGTTGTCACATCTGGTCTTATAATAAAGAAGTTTATCATTACTTGTCTACTGAGCTAGAACTCGACATGGTCAAAATGAAACCGGCCCCACTTTTCGTGAAAGGAAAACTAAAGGTTCCGTATTCAATTAAAAACACGGTTGACAGTTATAAATTTCTCTCTAAAAATTTAATTCGGTTTAATTTTAAAGTGTTTTCAACGATAAAAGAAAGCGATAAGTACACGCTTAAAATATTTGGCAAACAGAATCAATATGCAAAAATGGGTTCCATTGATCTGGTGAAAGAATTAAAGAAGAGAATTGAATCCTCAGCAAATATCAAAGTTATAAATGGAATCAGAGTGAACTCAATAGAATTGAACGACTCAGCCTATTTGATCTCTGAAGCTGAAAAAATAGAAGCGAAAAAAATATTCATGACTTCTGTCACAGACCTCAAAACGATAACTCATTTTGATTCATCTGTCCAAATTGAGCAAAAACAGGTAGACTATATCCACTTCTTATTAAAACTTGAGCAACCAATTAATAAAAGAATCAGTTATTGGAGGTTAATGGAGGACCAGGTAATTCACAGAATATCTGACATCTCTTATCAAACTAGTTATAAAGAAAACTTACTACTTGTTGGTATCAAACAAGATGCTTTTGAGACAATTTCTGAAAATAAGTTACTGGAGCATTGTAAAGGTTCCTTATTAAAATTGAGATTGATTGACACTCAAGACCATGTAAAACTGGATAAGTCGTATGTATATCCAACTTTTTACATTGATATGGATCAGAGAAAGACTATATCGGAAATGGATAGAGATAAATTAGAACTTTTGCATTCCACTGACTTGATGTATGGCTTTCATGCTTTGATAAAAGAAGAGAAACTTACTTAATAAACACTCCGAAATAGATATACTTCCATTTCTTCGGAGTTAATGGTGAAAACACCTTATCTACAGATGCTAGAGCAGATCTTTGCTTTTCTGAACGTCCGAACAAAGCAGAAAAGCCGTGGGACTTAATTTCAGATTTAGAAAAATGCGAAGCCCAAAATTGCAAATCTTCGGTTGATATGTATCGCCATCTCTCACCCCAATTCACAAACTTCTTTCTCAATTTTTGATGAAACTTGCTAGCTTGGGCATTCTCAGCCATTAGCAAAGCTCCGCCAGTTTTAAGAACCCTTTTGATTTCAATAATTGATTCGTCTTGATCTTCTTTTTTACCGAGGGCTCCGATTACAGATTTGAAAACGACAATATCAAAGGTATTGTCTTCAAAGTCGATTGCCCTCATATCAACCTTCTTATACTTAATCCTATCAGAAACACCTTTGTCGGCATGCATTTTTTGTGTGAATTCAGGCATCTCATTATAATCGGTGCAATAGACTTCGCATCCTAACTTCGCAAAGTAATAACTCAAACCACCTTCACGCTCACCAATTGCCAGAACTTTCATTCCGACTTTAACGTCAAAATGCGCATCCCAAAAAGGGAGCGCATTTTTCCAGTTCTTCACATCCCATTGGATGATCTCTGTTATTTCTTCTTTGGTGAAATTATTTTGCATAATGAACCGCTCTCTTTTCGCGGATAACCGTCACCTTAACTTGACCTGGATAGGTCATTTCATTTTGTATCTTTTGAGAGATAATGAATGACAATTCATCAGCTCTTTGATCATTTACTTTTTCAGCTTCAACCATCACACGCAGTTCTCTACCTGCTTGAATAGCATATGACTTCAATACGCCATCAAATCCTAAAGCAGTTGTCTCTAACTCCCTAATTCTTTTGATGTAAGACTCAGCAATTTCACGTCTTGCTCCTGGTCTTGCTCCTGATATAGCATCACACACCTGAACGATTGGAGAGATCAATGTAGTCATCTCAATCTCGTCATGGTGAGCTCCAATTGCATTACAAATGTCTGGTTTCTCTTTATATTTTTCAGCCAACTTCATTCCTAAAATTGCGTGAGGCAATTCTGGCTCATCATCTGGCACTTTTCCAATATCGTGAAGTAATCCCGCTCTTTTAGCAGCCTTAACGTTTAAGCCAAGTTCTGCAGCCATAATAGCACAGAGATTTGCAACTTCCCTACTGTGCTGTAATAAGTTCTGACCATAAGAAGAACGATACTTCATTCTACCAACCATTCTCATCAATTCGGGATGTAAACCATGAATTCCAAGATCAATACAAGTTCTTCTCCCCGTCTCAATGATCTCTTCATCTAATGACTTTTTTGTCTTAGCGACTACTTCTTCAATTCTAGCCGGGTGAATTCTGCCATCCGATACCAATTGGTGAAGTGCTAGTCTAGCGATCTCTCTTCTTACAGAATCAAAGCATGAAAGAATAATTGCTTCAGGTGTATCATCTACAATAATCTCCACTCCTGTAGCAGCTTCAATAGCTCTAATGTTTCTTCCCTCTCTACCAATAATTCTACCTTTCATTTCATCAGATTCAATATTAAATACTGAAACTGAATTCTCAATCGCTTGCTCAGTTGCTACCCTTTGGATAGATTGAACAACAATCTTTTTGGCTTCTTTGTTGGCATTAATCTTAGCTTCATCAACCACTTCTTTGATGTGAGCCATAGCATCAGTTCTAGCTTCGTCAGTCAACGTTTCCATTAACTGCTTTTTAGCTTCTTCAGCAGATAAACCTGAAATTTTAGAAAGCTCGTTCACTTGCTTTTGTTGAACTTTAGCGAGTTCACCTTTCTTACTTTCCATTACCTCTAACTGATCGTCCAAATTTTTCTTTTGACCATCAATAGATTTACTTTTACGATTAAGGTCTTCAATTTTGTGATTCAGGCTTTTCTCTTTACTCTTCGTTTTGTCTTCTAAACTTTGAAGTGTACGCTCTCTATTTCTAGTAGCCTTTTCGTGCTCATCCTTTAACTGTAAAAACTTTTCTTTTGCTTGAATTATTTTATCCTTTTTCAAAGACTCTCCTTCAGCTTCGGCTTCTTTTAAAATCCCTTGTGTTTTAGATTTCAATACGCTTTTCTGAAGTAAGAATACGATAATAGCCCCGGCTACAATGCCAATGGCTACTCCAATAATAATACTTACTACATCCATAAATGTTGTTTAGTGAATTGATGGTTCTCATCAATTCAAGTTATGTAGTGCACGCGGGTTAGAGCGCTGCGTCTACTTTATCAATAATCTTCTGAATGTCTTCGCTAAAATCAGGTTCAATTACCTCAGCAGTAGAATTACCGCCTCCGTTTTTCATTTGCACAGCCATCTGCAACGCAGTCATAGCTAACAAATCTTGCATATCCTTCACTGCATAACTTCCCTGCAGTTTTTTGATATTTGAGTTAATACGATCAGCCGCTTCTTTAATAGCAACTTCTTCTTCTTTCTTTATCGTAAGAGGATAAGTACGACCAGCAATAATTATTTTTAGTGATATCTTATCCATGTCAATTAAACCTTAAGTAGCGAAATACATTTGTCGATTTCTCTAACTAATCCATCAATTTTGACTTTTAAGTCTTCAGAATTATCGGTTGATTCTTGAGGTTTATTTTTCAAATCCTCATTTTCACCTTTCAATTGTGAAACCTCGGCTTGATGGGCCGAAATTCTCTGATTCAACTCATTAATCTCCTCCTGTTTCTTAGCCATTGCAGATTTTTCTTGTTCCAGTTTTGAAACGAGAGTGTCTACTTTTTGATCTAAAGAAGTAATTAATGTTTTTGTATCAGACATCTATTTATTGTCAAAATGTGATAAGCAAAAGTACGCATCAATCAGTCATTATCAAAGTTCTAAATAATTAATTATTAAAATTGATTTTTTGATAAGAAGATCGAATAATAAAACAAACGGTGCTACAAGGCATTAAATTTGTTAATTAGAACCTAAAACAATGATAAGACGCCTTCTATTTTTATTCTCAATCGCATTTTCAATTTCTGGATTTTCTCAGGGCTATGTTGAAAAGGACATAGACTTTGAGAACATGGACCTTTTGCCCCCTATGAAGATACCTTTGATTTTGGCCGGAAACTTCGGAGAAATGAGATCAAATCACTTCCATACTGGGCTTGATATCAAAACAAAAGGTGTTGAAGGGCAAAAATTATATTCTATAGATGAAGGCATAGTTTCAAGAGTAAGAGTATCTCCTTGGGGCTATGGTTTAGCCGTTTACGTTGACCATCCCAATGGCTTAACCTCTCTTTATGCGCATATGCAATCATTCTCACCGGCTATCGATTCATTAGTCTACGCAATCCAAAAAGAAAAGGAAACTTACGTTGTAGATGAAAATGTATTAGAAAGAGGGCTCAAAGTAAAGCGAGATGAATTTATTGGTCTATCAGGAAATTCTGGAAGTTCAATGGCTGCTCACCTACATTTTGAAATTAGAGAAACGGCGACCGAGCATGTTTTGAACCCATTAAAATTTAAGTGCTATCAGCGAAAAATAAAAGATTCTACAAAGCCAACCTTGAAAGGGATCAAAGTTTATGCAGTGAATGATAAAGGATATATGCTTCCTGGACGCTCAAAGTATTATCACTGTAAATATATTAATGGCAAATACGTAGTCAACAATGGAGAAGCCATTGATGTTACTGAGATAGCTTCAGACAATTCCTATTTAGGCTTTGCTTTTCATGTTGTAGACAAGTTAGATGGCGCTCATAATATTTGTGGTGTTCACAATACTCAACTTTCAAAAGGAGAAGAAATATTTCATGAACAAAAAACAGATTACATTGATTTTGAATTTAATCGATATCTGAATTCACACCAAGATTATTACGAATTCAGACAGAACAAGAGAAACGTCCACAAAAACTTCAAGACTCCTGTTAATGAACTCCCGATTTACCCTAAGGCAAATGGCCTGTTCAAATGGAAAGAATGTGCCGGAGCATATAAGTTCAAAGCCTTTGACGTTCACGGAAATTTAACTTCTATTTCTTTCAATGTTGTCACCAACTTGAAGAAAACCCTTCCGAATCCTTTAGACAAAACTGAGAATTATTACTTCCCAGATTCAGTTAACACATTATTATACCCAGATTTTCAACTTCTTTTTGAGTCAGGATCTTTTTATGAGCCACTTGAAAAAATTTTTAAAATAGATTCTTCTAACAGATACATGAGTAATGAATTTACTTTTTCAGAATCTGAGATTCCGGCAAACAAGTACTTTGATGTTCGTCTTAAGACTCCTGAACTACCAAAAAATTTCCCAGTTTCAAAACTCGGAATTGGGGTTATATCGGATAAAGGATATCTATCATACAGAAGTGGCCAGTACATTGATGGCTGGGTAGAAAGCACTTCAAGAAGCTTTGGGAAATTTGTTTTGATGGTAGACTCTGTTGCTCCTGTCATCACCCCTTTAGATTTTAATGAAGGTAAAGTGATTTCTAAATATCGAACAATGGAATTGAAAATTGAAGACAACCTTTCTGGGGTCTGGAAATACAGAGCATACATCAATGAAGCCTGGTGTTTAATGTATTACAACAGAAGAAAGAAAAAATATGTGATTCCTTTAGATTCTCGTTCAAAACCAAATTTGATTAAAGGCAAGAATAAAGTTCGGATCAATGCATTGGATTCAGAAGGAAATGAAAAAGAGCAGGTTTGGACAGTCATTTATTAGAATTTGCACATTGAATTTCGAATACTTTATTTAGGAAATAATTAACAGGACCCTTTATGAAGAAAGCATAACTTAGTGGATTGTGAGTAACAAGAGAATCAGAACGGTCATTTTTTTCGGAATCATTTCGATTCTTTCTGTCCTCACTATTCAAATTTTTTGGATTCAAAAAAATCTCGATTTTCAAAAGACCAATACTGAAATTCAAAATCGGCAGGATAGTTTAAATTCTGCTCAGTTTGATGATAATGTAATTAATTCATTGAAAAATGTCGCTGATGAGATTACTCTTCTGAACCAATCGGGAGTCAATCTTTACGGTAATGTTCAGCAGAGAACATCTAACTATTTCACAGTAGAAATGCAAGATACAGTTCACCCTTTCTTATTGGAGAGATTATTAAAGTGGGAGTTTGACGAAAAAAATTTACAAGAAGATTTTCAATTCGGGATTTATGATTGCTGGAGTGATAGTATCAAGTACGGAAACTACATGAAATTTGAGTCTGATTCAATGTATGTTGTGGATAATGACTTCGTTTACCAAGCTGAAATTGATGAAGTTGCCTTAAAACTGAATACAGATTTACATTATTTCGGAGTTATCTTCCCTTCACGAGGACACTCAACTCTTCGAGAAAAACCAAGTACATTAACACCCTGGCTATTTTTAGGAGCTATCATCCTCTTTGTCATTGTCTTTTTCACCTTCGCGATCACCATCATTGTTCGGCAGAAGAAATTGAGTGAAGTCAAGAATGATTTCATCAATAACATGACTCATGAGCTAAAAACTCCAATTGCAACTATTAGAATATCTGCCGAGACCCTCCTAAATTTTAATAACGATACAGACCTGGACAAAAGACTTAGATACGCTGGAATAATTTACAAAGAGAATAAACGTCTTGAGCAACAAGTGGAGCGTGTGTTAAATATTGCGAAGTTGGATAAGAAAGAGCTGAAATTCAAGATTGAAACTTTTGATGTGCATGAGATTATCGAAGAGGCAAAAGAGAATTTCGAATTTTCTCAAATTGAAGAAGCGGGCGGTAAAATATCTATGGATTTAAAGGCAGCCAAATTTGTTGTTAAAGCAGATCAAGTACACATTACAAATGTCGTACACAACTTACTTGACAATGCAATTAAATATTGTGAAACTGCTCCTGACATCCATATTAGAACAGAAAATTCAAAAAACAAGTTTCTGGTCACAATAATTGACAATGGAAAGGGAATCTCAAAAGAAGACACCAAATACATTTTTGATAAATTTTATAGAGTCCCAACCGGAAATTTACATGACGTAAAAGGGTTTGGGCTTGGACTTTATTATGTTAAAACAATTTTAGAAGAACTTGGAGGTTCGATATCAGTGAAGAGCACTCTTAAAAAAGGCTCGGAATTCACAGTATCACTCCCTATTAACGATTTAAAATTATGAATCAAGACATCAATATACTATTCGTAGAAGACGATTACAATTTAGGATTTGTAGTCCAAGACCAACTTAAAGGAGAAGGATACAATGTGTTTTTCGCAACAGACGGAGTTGAAGGTTTAAAAAGGTTCAATGACGAAAAAGTACACATGTGCATATTTGATATCATGATGCCTAAAAAGGATGGACTCACCCTAGCAAAAGACGTAAGAAAAGTAGACACACAAGTGCCTATCTTATTTTTGACTGCTAAGAATCAAACCGAAGATAAAATTGAAGGATTTAAAGCGGGTGGAGATGATTACTTGACCAAACCATTTTCTACCGAAGAGTTTCTATTAAGAGTGAGAGCTATTCTCAAAAGAGTAAACTTAGTTGAGGCTGAAGAAGTTCAATTGATATTTGAATTAGGTCAAATTACATTTGATTCTGAAAATTATGTTTTGAATATTGAAGGAGAAGAAGATAAAAAATTGACAAAAAAAGAGGCTAAAATATTATTGCTTCTAGTTCAAAACAAAGACAAAGTTCTGCCCAGAGATGTGGTACTTAATGCCGTATGGGGACAAGATGACTATTTCGTTGGTAGAAGCCTTGACGTTTTCATCACGAAATTGAGAAAGTATCTAAAACCTGAAGAGAAAGTTGCAATCAATAATATTCATGGGGTTGGTTTCAAATTAACATTAGAGGATTAATGAAAATCAGCTGGGAT
>JBLFXO010000113.1:0-10121 GCA_047609865.1 Arenicella sp. | reverse complement strand
TCCATTCAACTTCACGCTAATTGAGCTTGCATTTTGAGCTACTAATTGAAGAGCAAAAGTTTCACCTGCCACTGAAGTTTCTAATTGAGCCGGAGCTGAAAGAGAAACAACGATTGGGTCACAAGGAATAGCATAAGCTACATTTATAGTTTTAGTGTCTGACGCACATCCGTTTGCTGAAATAATAATTGTATTAGCTCCTTCAACAAGATTTACTTCTCCTGTAATATTTCCAGTTTGACTATCATATACGAAGGAAACTGCTGCACCATTTAAGTTAACCGTAATTTCATTTTGATTTGCAATGTTGGTTACTGATGCGCTGAATGAATATGCATTGGTTGAGGTTGTCGTGTTATGACGGCCTAAAGTTATAACCGGAGGTTGACATCCATCATATTGAACTGTGTATGTAATCGTTTCAGTGCTACAGTCATTTGTCGCCACAACCACAATTGTGTTCGTTCCATCTGCCAAAGTCAAGTCATTAATGGCTAAGGAATGAGTGCCTGCATCATAAGCAAAAGGCACTGCAGTTCCGTTTAATGTTGTTGAAATATTTTGCACATTTTCAACTTGCATCAAATTCAAACTGACATTAAATCCTACTTCAACAACAGTTACGTTATTTGAAGCTGGCTGCATCAATGAGTAAGTGATAGGTTGACAAGGTACTTCATAAGTTACGTTCACATTTTGTGAGGCAGTCTCACATCCATTTACTGATAGGATGATAGAGTTTGTTCCTTCATTCAATGCTAATGATGCGCTTAGAAGTTGAGTTTGCCCGTCAAAGTTGAAACTTTGAACAACCCCGTTTAATAGCAGCTGAACGTTATCAACGCCATTTGAATTTTGCACTACTGCGTGAAAGTCAATTGTAGATGTATTCACAACTGTTCCGTTATTGATTCCAGGGATTTCAATTACTGGAGGTTGACAACCATTAAAGTTGATAGTGTAAGTAATAGATTCTGAGCTACAGTCATTTGTTAGATTAACAACCACTGTGTTCACGCCATCAACCAATGTCATGTTATTGATAGTGATTTCTCCTGTAACTTGGTTGTATGCAGCTGCAATTGCAGCCGCATTTAAAGTTGCAGAGACTCCTGCAGAAGTTAAAGTTCCCGTTGCATGTAAGGCAATGCTATAAGTTGATTCAGTCACAGTTGCCATAGCCGTTGTTGGATGAACCATACCAATCACTATTGACTCACAAGGTAAAGTATGAACAAATTCAAAATCTTTTCTTGTATCGCCACATGAGTTGACCGCAATAATCGAAACTGCGTTGTTACCGACAATTAAGTCAATAGGTGCAGTCAATAATCCAGATTGTTCGTTGAACGAGAATGCTTGAGAGATACCGTTAACAATGAATTGAATTTCAGATTGAGTTGCGTTAGAAACAGTAGCTGAAAAGTTTAAAGTACTTGTTCCGATCACCGAGTTATGTGCAGGTGTGCTTCCCGATATAAGAGCGTTGCTACATTTTTCTCTTTCTATATGATAAGTGTAAGTCGCAGATCCGCAATCATTTGTTGCAGTCACAACAATACTGTTGTTGCCCATTGTCAGGGCTGCATTGTTAATTACCACAGTCTGAGTTCCGGCGTCATAAGTAAATGCCATTGATTGTCCATTTACACTTACAGTGATTTGGCTTGCAGCACTCACTTCAGAAACAGCTGCAATTACAGAAACTGATTCAGCTTGTGTAATTGCAGGAGCTAATGTTGTCGCAGTTACCGTTGGGTCTACACATGGAGCTTCTGGAGCTACATAATTCAATGTAAATGTTGCCTGATTCGTTCCGCAGTTGTTCGCTACAATAACTGTTACAGCATTGGAACCTTCAATTAATACTGCTGCTTTCGAAGCAATTGAAGTTCCAGCGTTATAAGTCATTAACCCTTGTCCAACGCCATTCAATACTAATTGAACTGTTGTTCCAGGACTGTAATTGTTGATTTGTGCATCAATTGTTACAGCAGGATTATCTACAGTTGAGTAAGGCACAGGGTGGATGTAACCAACAGTTGGAATAACACATGGCGTTTCATCTTTCTTATAAGTTACAATCGCCATGGCATCATCTGAACCATCATTATTAGTTACAACAATGTCAAATATGTTGTTGCCTTCAATTAATGAAGCGTCATAGATGATTTGGTAAGTAGAGGTGAATGTATATAGAGCATTTGGAACCAAATTACCATTGAACAGAAGTGAAATCTGCGATTTAGCAGAGATGTTAGTTGTATTGGCAGTCATTGTAAATGCTTCTTGAGTTACCAAAAATGGTGTTGTGGGAGGATTTACATAAGACACTGTAGGCGGTGCTGGTATAACCGGAATTTTGTAGATAATTAATCTAGTATCCGAATCAGATCCTGAGGAGTTAGTTCCTGTTATTTTAACAGTGTTTAATCCTTCAACCAACGTCAATGGTAAGTTCAGAATTTTTGTTGCTGTATTATAAGAGAAGTTATAGTTTACTTGTCCGTTCACGAGCACAGAAATATTTGAAGCGCTACTTACATTTAAAACAGATGCAATTAAATTCAAGTTAGGTGAATTGAAAATCTGATTATCAGTTCCAGGATAAGTAATATTCACCACAGGAGGTGCCTGAGGAACAATCTTTCTGTAATTGATAGTTGTAGTCTCCATATCAAAACCAACATTGTTAGTTCCAGTAATTTCAATCACGTTGGCACCAACATTCAAATGAGTCGTGAACGATATGATTTTAGATGAAGCACTATATGTAAAGTTGTAAGATTGGATACCGTTAATCTTCAAAGTAATATCTGAAGCTCCATTCACGTATTCAACTTTTGCTTTCACATTATAAGTTGATTGATAAACTGTTGTCGGGTCTAAAATTGGATCAATGAAAGTTACAATAGGCGGTTTAGGCACTTCTGGAACTTTATAGATGATAGTTGTTGTCTCGTAATCCGATCCAACATTATTAACACCTTTTACCTCTAGTACATTTGCGCCTTCATTCAAGTTCACATTGAAGTTGACTTGTTTAGTGTTTGCGTTGTAAGAGAAATTAGTGGTAGGATAACCGTTAACCTTTACAGTGATGTAATTTTTAGATTCCACATTAAGGACACTTGCCGTTATATTCATAGCAGTTTGTGTAGTGATAAACGGGTCAACAGCTGGAGTAATAAAGTTCACAACAGGTGGTTGCTGAACCGCTGGCTTTTTGTAAATAATCGTTGCCGTTTTACTATCACTTCCTGCAGGATTAGTCGCTGTAACTGTTACAGTGTTAGTTCCTTCTTGTAAGTTAAGAGTCGCATAAAGGTTCTTGCTCGTTGTGCTATATGTGAAATTAGACATATAAGCTCCGTTGAAGTAAACTTTAATTTGATTCTTAGAATCTACATTAAGAACTGTTGAAGCAAAATTGAACGTGCTTGAATTAACAGTGTGAGGTGAGTTAGCTGGATTCGTAATTGTTACAATCGGTGGCTGAATCGCAGGTACGTCTTCTTCATATATAATGATAGTAGATTCATAATCTTGTCCGGCATCATTTACACCAGTGATCTCAAATATATTTTGACCAGGATGTAAAACAACATTACTGACAAACTTGTCCGTTGCTGCATTGTAGTAGAAGTTATTATTTACATTTCCATCTTGTTTGAATGTTACATTTTGTTTTCCATCAACGTGATGCACATTCGCTAAAATCTTAAACGAAGGAATCTTAGTTGTATACGGGCTACTTCCTGGATCATAAATATCCACGATAGGCTTTTGCTGAGGTGTATTATCCACAGGTGGATTAGTGATATTGTTTGTATTGTCAAAAACATTTGGATCTGTTGTGTCATCTGGAATTACGTCTGGCGGAGTAGTATGATTTCCTCCAAATAAATGGAACTTGATTCCAGCAGAAGAGTAATGATAAATGTCATTTAACCCAGTCGGAACTCCCGCAACATCATTAGGTGTTAAATCAAATTGATCATTATTTCTTACCCAAGTCATTTTATGAGAGATACCAATTGAAGCCCAAGGTGAAACTTGATAAGATATTCCAGCACCAAAACTTGGCATCCAGTCAACTTCAAATTCTGAATCAGAACCTGTAACATAAGTTTCATAGTTTCCATCTTGATTAGCTAACAAATTTGGTTTCGTTAATCCACCAATGTTATCATAATCATATATCTCATTATTTGAATCTAAAAGATCGGCTTTAGAGTTGTATCCTTTGATACCAATCCCACCAAATATCTGGATATTCCATCCAGTATTTTCTCTTAACCTGTTTGTGTTTAGAGCTAGTTCTAGAGAACCGCTCATCAATTGAGATTTGAAATTTGGAATAAAGTATCCTGTTGAATCTTGGTATGTTTGGAGACTATTGCCATATCCAGAAGGGGTATTGGCAACGCCAGTAGAGTCAAGCAAATGTTGATTCGTTGCTTGACCTCCCCACCATCCGTGAAGATATCTTAATCTTAAATCCCAAGAGAATAACTTTTCTGGGCGCATGCCGAAAGAGTGTCCAAATGTGAATCCATATCCACCTTTGACAACATTGTCTACTTCGGTTCTTGTATGCCATGTGGCACCACCGTTGATTCCAAAAAACCATCTAGAATCTTTTTCATAATTGATATGACTCTTCTGCGAAAATCCGCTTGAAGAAACCATAAATGTCAGAATGAGTAAAGTAAAAATTCGTTTCATACGCTTTGTTTTAATCAAATTCGGATAACCATCTAAAAGCTTTAGTTATTCGAATTGTGAGGTCTTGAAATGTGCTAATACATTTTTCGTACCAAAGTTAAAAAATTGCGTAAAACCAAGGCAATTTGATGACTTATTCCGCTAAAATAATCAGTTTATTGAACTTCGAATAAATTTTTAACTGATTTAATCAAAGGGACTTAATAAGTAGAAATTAAAAAAAACACAAAAGTTTGATATGTTTAAGAATTCATTGTTACCTTTGCCGACACATTTTTGAATGGTGATATAGCTCAGTTGGTAGAGCAATGGACTGAAAATCCATGTGTCGGGGGTTCAAATCCCTCTATCACCACTCTCTAAACCTCTTCAGTTTTCTGAAGAGGTTTTTTTATTCCTTATGTTTTACACTTACATTCTATATTCTCAATCTACTAATTCCTTTTATAAAGGTCATACAAATGATATTACTGCAAGGCTTTCAAGGCATAACGGAAAAAGAGAAAAATATACTTCAAAAGGTTGTCCCTGGATTTTAGTTTGGTTTGCCGAAAAAGGATCAAAATCCGAAGCCTACCAATTTGAGATGAAACTTAAGAACCTTAGTAGAGACCGATTAATTAAACTAATGTTAAAATTCGAAGAAAATATCGGGGGCCCTGACGAGTTGTTTTTGATCAAACAACTGTCTGGACGCTGACAACACAAGTGTTCGTCAGCGTTCAAATCCCTCTATCACCACTCTTCTAAACCTCTTCAGTTTTCTGAAGAGGTTTTTTTTATTCCTTATGTTTTACACTTACATTCTATATTCTCAATCTACTAATTCCTTTTATAAAGGTCATACAAATGATATTACTGCAAGGCTTTCAAGGCATAACGGAAAAAGAGAAAAATATACTTCAAAAGGTTGTCCCTGGATTTTAGTTTGGTTTGCCGAAAAAGGATCAAAATCCGAAGCCTACCAATTTGAGATGAAACTTAAGAACCTTAGTAGAGATCGATTAATTAAACTAATGTTAAAATTCGAAGAAAATATCGGGGGCCCTGACGAGTTGTTTTTGATCAAACAACTGTCTGGACGCTGACAACACAAGTGTTCGTCAGTGTTCAAATCCCTCTATCACCACTCTTCTAAACCTCTTCAGAAAACTGAAGAGGTTTTTTTATTTAATAAATTTCGCCAATTTTGCGCTATGAATTTGATCATTGATGAAGGTAACACGGCTTTCAAGCTTGCCGTATATGAAAGGGATACTCAAGTTGATTTTCACTCTTTTGAATCAATTGAAAAGCAAGAAATGCATTCATGGATTTCGGACAGGCTAAGTACGATTAAGCATGTCATAGTGAGCTCTGTCGTCAACAACGGATTAGATTTAAGTAGGTATAACTTTAATGAACTTCGTTTAGATGAAGCTACACCATTGCCAATCCAAAATGAATACAAAACTCCACAAACATTAGGAAGAGATCGTTTGGCAAATGCTGTTGGTGCTTGGTTTAAAAATCCGAACCAAAACTCTTTAGTCATAGATATGGGAACATGCATTAAGTATGACCTAACAAGTTCAAATGGTTCTTATTTAGGAGGTAACATTAGTCCCGGGATTAAAATGAGATTTGGAGCACTAAATCACTTCACAGCCAAGCTCCCTCTTTTGCGTAGAAATAAAGTAGCATTCAGTTATGGAATTGATACTAATTCAAGCATCCATAATGGAGTAGAACAAGGAGTTTATCATGAAATAAATGGGTTCATAAGTAAGTATCTAGATGACTTTGGCCAATTAACAATTTTTATGACCGGTGGGGACGCTAAATTCTTTGATAAACCGTTTATATGTGACATCTTTGCACATTCAGATTTGACCCTGTTTGGGTTGAACAAAATATTGGCATATAATGTTGAGAACACTTAAAGTATTATTTCTTGTTGGATTAAGCTCGTTGTCATTTGCTCAAAAGAATACGCACACGCCTTATAGTGTGTTTGGATTGGGAGAGCTTAAAATGAATGATTATGCGGCCTATATGTCAATGGGAGGTGTCAGCATGGCTGCCTCCGATTCAACTATTGTTAATCACGCAAACCCAGCTTCTTATTCATTTATCGGAAGATACAGACCAATCTTACAAATTGGATTGGATGGAAGGTTATCGACATTTGAAACAAGTACAGCGACAACTAATCAGAGATTCTTTAGTTTGAACCAATTTCAATTGGGTATTCCAATCAGAAAACGTTGGGGAGCAGCTCTTGGAATCAAGCCTTATTCTTTCACAGGTTATCAAGTTTCAAACTACGTGGTTGAGGATGCCGACAGTACGGCATTATATACGAGCGAAGGTAGCGGAGGAGTCAATAAGTTTTATCTAGGTGTTGCCTATCAGCCGGTAAATCATACTTCAATTTCAACAGTCAAAATTTGGAGAAAAGATTCCTTAGGTAATAAATTTGAAGATTCTCTCAAGGTGAGTAGAACAAATATTCTTTCAATAGGTGCAAATGCAAACTATCTTTTTGGAGCAACTTCTAGGTTAAGAACTTTTCAATATGCGACATCTTTATCCGGGCTAAATTCTAAAGTGAATAACTCTCTTAGATTTTCGGATATGATTTTTGATTTTGGAGTTAATTATCAGTACAGTTGGACTAAGTCAAAATTTGATGGCTCAAATAAAAAACAGAATGCTATTGCAATCGGAATTACTTACTCACCAAAAATCCAAGCTAGAGCGTTCCAAGATCTATTTTCATATAGTTATTTGAACTTTGGTGGCTTTAACGGCTCTGAAATCCTATCAGACACTATTGAGTTTGTAAGAGACAATCAAGGAACAGTTACTATTCCTGAAACATATAAAGCTGGCTTTGAATACAGAATAGGACCAACTGGTTTTGGTAATTCAAGTCAACTGAAAATTGCAGGTGACGTTCGTCACCAGAGATGGTCGACATACAATGAAGATTTCGGAGCAACTTTTACAAATGAATTGAAAGATAGAACGCAGTTTGGATTTGGATTGGAATATACTCCAGTTGCTATTCCAGATCCAGGAATCACTCCGTTCTTTAATAAAATTCACTACAGAATTGGTGGAAATTATACAATGACTGAATTGAGAGTTTTAAATAATTTAGATAATTATACAGATCTAACGGCTTATGGCATGAGTTTTGGATTAGGTATTCCGATTAACGTTATCCCAAAATCTAATACGAACATTAATTTTGGGATGAATTTAGGTAATCTGGGAACCACGGATGACGGTCTGATAAGAGAAAAATATATAGGTCTGTTCTTCGGTATATCAATAACACCAGGTGTTGGTGATTTATGGTTCTTGAAACGTAAATACGACTAAACTATTAAAAAAATGAAAGCATTAATTATCACATTAGTACTTGCAATCTCTACAAACTTAACTGCAAGCGCACAGGATTCTACTTCAACTTCTTCATATGATGGAGATGAATGCAAGAAATTTAGAAGCCTCTATTATCAATATCTGAAACAAAAGATGTACAAGGATGCGACTTTGTTCTGGTCTAAGGCTTGGACAAATTGTGGAGGTACTGATTCTTTAGATTCTAAATTCTTTAAAAATGGAAGAGTAGCTTTCTTGCAGAGAATTAAAGGTTTGGACAAAGCAGTGGACACTGTCGAGATTGGACAAATCAATGATACTATCACTTGGATTTATGAGCAAAGAATGATTGTAGAAAAAGATCCGAGATGGGAACTTGATTACGCAGTTATGTTAGTGACTCAAAAAAATGCAGACTTTAATAAAATTGATGGGCTCTTTACCAACATCCATACTTTAAAGGATAAGGCTACAGGAACTCACATCAGAACTTATTTTAGACATTTAATATTGAATAAGTTCAATTCTGCCGAAGGTGAGGCTAAAGAAGCTGAACGTACAAAAGTAATTGAAGAATATATTGTTCTTTCTGACTATTGTGCAGCGGCATTGAAAAATGCAAATATAATTGAAGACGAAAAAAAGAAAGAAAGATCAATTAAGAGCTATACTGCTGCACAAGATTTCTTGGATAAGTACTTTTTGAAAATCGCCAAAGACTGTGAAGTTTTAACTCCTGTTTTAGATACGAAGTTTGAAAGTATTGCTGACGGAGAAGCTGGCTTAGCTGAACTTAATAAGTTCATTGCTCTGATGGAAAAGCAAAAGTGCACTGATTCTGAAACGTATTCAAAATATGTAGTTGAATCTGTAAAAAGAAATCCTTCTGCTGCAGGATATGCAGGATTAGGAACAATTCAAATGAGGAAGGATGAAACTTCGTCTGCCATTGAGTCATATGAAAAGGCCGTTGAGTTAGAAGCTGATGGTGAAAATAAAGACAAGTATTTGTTAAACTTGTCGAAAGCACAGTATACGGCAAGATCGTATAAAGCTGCTGCTTCAACTGCTAAGAAAGTAGGTGGAGATGGAAAAGGAGATGCTTTAAAGATTGTTGGTGATTGTATTGCAGCAACTGCAAATAGCTGTGGGAACTCAACATTTGAAAGAAAAACAAATTACTGGTTAGCGAATGACTATTACAAGAAAGCAGCTGCTAATGGAGCGAACGTGAGTTCAAGTAAGTATCTTGATAATGCTCCTACAGGAGATGATATGTTTGCAGAAGGTATTAGTGCTGGAGCATCAGTAAGCTGTTCATGCTGGGGAGAATCAACAACTGCGAGATAATCGAAATAAGAAAATCATATAATATTAAAAACATTCCTGTCATTATCATGGCGGGAATGTTTTTTTGTGGCCTATTTATGTCTTGTGAAAATGACTTAGAAGATGTTCGAACTATTACCAGCACTGTAGAGACCCCTGATGAGATTGTCAATAATATGCACAGTCTATATTCTGATTCCGGAATTGTGAAATATGAAATTATCGCAACTAGGATGGAGAAATACAATGCTACAAATACTACTATTTTTAAAGATGGTTTTGAAGTCAACTTTTATAAAGGAAAAGACTCAATTGAAGCACATCTCGAAGCTGATTATGGTGAAATGAAGCAGAATGAAAAGCTTATTATCGCAAGAAATAATGTTATTTTTACCAACTATACAGAGAATCAAACCTTGAAAACAGAAGAGCTGATTTGGTTGCAATCTGCAAAGCGCGTTTCAACTACTAAGCCATTTCAAGTGTTCGGAGAGAATTATTATGCAACAGGTATTGGATTGGATAGTGATGAGACCTTCTCTGATTATGTAATGCACAAAGTCAAAGTAGAAAAAAACTTATAAAATGGATTTCGTAAAACTGAGTAGAATACAAATGATCTTCTGGTTCGCCATGGCTGCAATAACTCTTGTTGCTGTTGCTGTTGCGGTTCCAATGGGGAAATTAGAATC
>JBLFXO010000112.1:0-10142 GCA_047609865.1 Arenicella sp. | reverse complement strand
TTCATTGAAAGTTTTAACCGCTGCAATTGGCGCTGCTCTTTCTGATTTTGAAATGATGGCTAATCCTACAATGCAAGAAGACCTGGAGCAAGCAGTTCAAGATACGGAAGATGCTTTCAATGATTTAGAGGACGACTTAAATGACGCAATTGATAACATTGATTTAGATGAAATCCAAGATGCGGTAAATGACGCATTTGACGATTTGAATAAATAGAATTTTAGGACAAAATCAAAAAGGGTTGATTCATATCGAATCAGCCCTTTTTTTGAACTATGAAAAAACATGCCGATCCCCACCGGCAACTTTACTATGAAATCTTAATCTTTTTAGTTTCTTCTTTTTCTTTCGCTTTTTTACTTTTTGGAATACTCACAGATAGGATACCTGCTACTAAATCCGCACTAATTTTTGTTTCCTCAACACCATCTGGCAATGAGAAACTTCTTTTGAAGGTGTCCCTTGAGAACTCTCTTGAAGTATAATTTTGTTTTTCTTCCACCTTTTCAACTTCTTTGTCAGAATGAATTGATAATACGGAGTCTTTTAATTCAATTTCGATATCAGATTTTTCAAATCCTGGAATTATCAATTCAATTCTAAATCCGTCTTCAACTTCTATAATGTTCGATTTTGGTCTTGACCTGAATTTACTTACTGATTCGTTTATATCCTTTAAAGGGAATCCTACTATCTCGTTAAATAATTGATCAAATCCGCCGTGAGTTCTAATTGGTGCCTTATTAATTCTTTTTGTAATCATTGCTTCTAAATTTTAATGTTTGTTTGATTTGATAAGGTCAAATAAAATACCAAACCTAAAATCAAGACATTCTGTCTGTTTGTTGTGGTTATTAGTGACAAAAAGACAGTCTTATCCAATTCGAAGTGACATTTTGATAGTTTTTTCTGAAATCAGCTCGCATAAGGTGCGTAGCGTTCTATTAATTAGAAATGATCGAATAAAATAGGGGGTTGTTGATAAAAAAGTATACTTTTTCAGCAAGCACCCCCTGAATAATGGGTACATTTGGTGAAAATTAATATAAAACCCTTGAAAAATGTCAAAATCTCGAAGTAAAGCATTTGATGAAGTATTAAATCGTGTTCCTCAACACATGAAAACTCCAGAAAGACGAGTTTCAGATTATTTTGGGGAGAACACATTCCATTTAGATAAAATGAGAGAGTGTTTGACTGATGATGCTTATAAAATTGTTCGTTCGGCTGTAGAAAATGGTTCGGCTGTAGACAGAACTCATGCTGATCAAATAGCAACTGCTATGAAAGATTGGGCAATTTCAAAGGGTGCAACACATTATACGCACTGGTTTCAACCATTAACAGGTACAACAGCTGAAAAGCATGACGGTTTTTTCAAGCCAATTGGTCCTGGAAAAGCTATTGAAAGATTTGAAGGTGATCTTCTTATTCAGCAAGAACCTGATGCTTCTTCTTTTCCGAATGGTGGAATTAGAAACACTTTTGAGGCGAGAGGTTACACAGCTTGGGATCCAACATCTCCAGCATTTGTGATTGGAAAAACATTATGTATTCCTACTGTTTTCTTAGCATATACTGGTGAAGCATTGGATTATAAAATGCCACTTTTAAAAGCCCTTGATATCGTTGAAAATGCTGCTAAAGATGTTTGTCAATATTTTGATAAGAACATTAATAAGGTAGGGGCAACTCTAGGTTGGGAACAAGAATATTTTTTAATTGATACAGCATTATATAACGCCCGTCCCGATTTAGTAATGACGGGTAGAGCTGTCTTTGGTCACTCACCTGCAAAAGGTCAACAACTAGATGATCACTATTTCGGATCAATTCCGGCGAGAGCAACTGAGTTCATGAGAGAGTTTGAATACGAAGCTCACCTATTGGGAATTCCTGTTACTACGAGACATAATGAAGTTGCACCAAATCAATTTGAGTGCGCTCCTATGTTTGAAGAGGTAAATATTGCCAACGATCACAATTTATTATTGATGGATGTGATGGAGAAGGTGGCAAGAAAGCACAACTTCAGAGTATTACTTCATGAGAAACCATTTGCTGGCATTAACGGTTCAGGAAAGCATAATAACTGGTCTTTGTCTACTAATACTGGGGTGAACTTGCTACAACCGGGTAAGAATCCAAAGTCAAATATGCAGTTCTTAACCTTCTTAGTAAATACTATTAAGGCAATTCACGATAATGCAGACTTATTAAGAGCTTCGATTGCTTCTGCTTCAAATGATCACCGCTTAGGTGCTAACGAAGCTCCTCCAGCAATCATTTCCGTTTTTATAGGAACACAGCTTTCTAAAATGCTTGATGATTTAGAGAAAAGTATCAAGGCTGGGAAAATGACTCCCGAAGCTAAGACTGAATTGAAATTGAATATTGGAAAGATTCCTCAACTATTATTGGATAATACAGATAGAAATAGAACTTCTCCCTTCGCTTTTACGGGCAATAAATTTGAATTCAGAGCAGTAGGTTCAACAGCTAATTGTGCTCATGCAATGACTGTTCTCAATACAATTGTTGCGAATCAATTAATTGAATTTAAAAAGAGTGTTGACGCTCAAATTGCTCAGGGAGAAAAGAAGGATGAAGCCATCTTAAAAGAACTCCAAGTTTTGATTAAAGAATCGAAGAAGATAAGATTTGAAGGGAACGGATATGGAGATGAATGGGTTAAGGAAGCTGAGAGAAGAGGGTTGTCTAATTTGAAAGATACGCCAAGAGCTCTAGACGTTTGGTCAAGAAAAGAGACTAAAGATTTATTTAGTAAACTCGACATTTTAACGAATGTTGAACTCGAAGCGAGACATGAGATTGAGTTAGAGAATTATGTTCTTAAAATTCAAATTGAGGCCAGAGTTATTGGTGACCTTTCTAAGAACCATATTTTGCCAGCAGCGATTGAGTATCAGAATGTTCTCATAAAAAATGTCGAAGGTTTGATGAATGTTTTAGGTGCTAAAGAAGGGAAGGTGGCAGCTAAGACACAGCTAAACTTTATCAAGTCCATCTCAAAACATGTTAACGGGATGAATGACAAAGTTAATGTTATGATTGAGGAGCGTAAGAAAGCGAACGGAATTGAGGATTCTAGAAAGAAAGCCTACGCGTATTGCGATAACGTAAAATCAATGTTTGATGACATCAGGTATCATGCAGATAAATTGGAGGTTATGGTTGATGATGAAATGTGGCCATTACCAAAATTGAGAGAGTTATTATTTACAAGATAGTATTCCAACAAAATCATTTTAAAATCCAGTTTGAACTTTCAAACTGGATTTTTTTTGCACTGTGAAGTCCCGTAAAGTCTAAGGAGTTGAAATTATTTTGTTTTTTTTCTTGGAGATTAAATTTATTTGATGTTACCTTTGTGGTGTCGGTTACGGTTCTCGTGAATTAGTAATTGATTTATAAAGAAGAGGTAAGAGACAGGCTCTATGACCCTCTGGCAACCATTCAATTGAAAAGGTGCCAATTCCTGCTCAAAGCATAAGCTGAGAGAAATATAAATTAATTGAAATGAAGACATTATCTATCAAAAAATTGAATTTATCGCCAGGACAAAGTCCTTCGAATTTTCACGTTCAATTGTGTTCAATGCGTTGGCGTTGTTGCTAAAAGATTTTTAAACTTTTTTAGAATCAAGTCTTGCACATAACGCTATGTGCTCAAATGCTTTAAACACAATAAAATGAATAACTTTTTTTTATATCACGATAAATTTGAACTTGAATCCGGTCAATTTCTTGATGGCCTGAAAATATCATATACGGTGAAAGGAAACCCTTTTGCTGAAAAGAATATCTGGGCATGTCACGCTCTTACGGGAGATTCAAATGTGATGGAATGGTGGGGAGGATTGTTTGGCTTAAACCAACTTTTTTCACCTGTTGATTACAGAATTATTTGTGCAAATGTGATTGGGTCATGCTATGGTTCAACTGGTCCTCAGGAACTAGAAGAGCCTACGAGTTTTCCAGATTTAACGACAAGAGATTTAGTAAAAGCTCATCAGTTATTGGCAGACTATTTAAATATTCAAGAGGTTGAAATCCTCATTGGAGCTTCTCTCGGAGGGCAACAAGCTTTGGAGTGGGCAATCGACAAGCCACTTTTTGCTAAGAATCTTGTTCTAGTTGCAACCAACGCAGTTCATTCTCCTTACGGGATAGCATTTAATGAGGCTCAGAGAATTGCACTAAGATCTGATCTAACTTTTGGATTGAAGTCTGGAGGTCAAGAAGGTTTAAAAGCAGCAAGAGCAATTGCAATGTTGTCTTACCGCTCGTATAAAGATTTCAAACTAAAGCAATCTGATGTTGATCGAAAGGCATTTGGGCATAGAGCCGCATCATACGTGGCTTACCAAGGAGAAAAGTTTGAAAATAGATTTAATCCCAATTCATATTACACGCTAACCAAGGTTATGGATAGTCATGATGTTTCAAGAGGTAGAAGTAGTTTGGAGGATGTTCTGAGAACGGTGAGATCAAAAACTTTGGTGATTGGAGTCGATTCAGATTTGTTATTTCCAATTTCAGAACAAGAGTTTTTGCATAGTCACATTCCCAAGTCTGAATTTGGAGTGATCAAGTCCGACTATGGTCATGATGCTTTCTTAATCGAATATGAGCAACTGCAAAAATTAGTAAAAGACTTTCTCTTCAACGACTTCAAAAGATTTAAACCAACATTATTAAAACAGAAAAAATAAAAGAAATGAGTAATAAATTAAAAATAGGATTGTTCGGTTTTGGCTGTGTTGGCTCCGGATTATATAAAGTTCTAAATCAAAGTTCTTTGATAAATGCTTCAATTGATAAGATTGTGGTAAAAGATCCAAATAAGCTTAGAGAGATAGATTCTTCTAATTTCAGTTTTGATAAAGCTGAAATATTAGATGATCCTGAAATCAATTTGGTAGTAGAACTTATTGATGATGCTGATGCCGCTTATGAAATTGTCACTTCAGCAATTAGAAGCGGAAAGAATGTAGTCTCAGCAAATAAGAAGTTAATTGCCGAGCACCTTGATGAATTGCTGGCCTTAAGAGAAGAGTACAATGTTTCATTTCTTTATGAAGCTGCTGTCTGTGCAAGTATTCCCGTGATCAGAAACTTAGAAGAATACTATAATAATGACAGTTTAACTTCTGTACAAGGAATTTGTAACGGAACGGCAAATTATATCTTAACGAGATTACACAATGAGCTGAAGGAATTTGATGAAATACTTTCAGACGCTCAAGACCTGGGTTTTGCTGAAACTGATCCTACTCTTGATATTGATGGCTTTGACAGCAAGTATAAGCTTCAAATTTTGATACTTCATACTTTTGGCTTGTCAACAATTCCGAAGGATGTTCTAAATATCGGAATCAGGCACATCAAATCTCATGATATTCTTTATGCTAAGGAGAAAGGACTCAAATTACGTTTGCTGTCATTCGCTCAAAAAATTGAAGAAGAAGTTGTTGCATTTGTAGCTCCAGTTTTTGTGAAAGAAGATAGTTTTGCTTACGATATCAATAATGAATTTAATGGTGTGAGTATTGAAGCTCTCTTCTCTGATAAGCAAGTATTTATTGGTAAAGGGGCGGGGAGTTTTCCTACTGCCAGTGCCGTTCTTTCTGATGTTTCAGCATTGCAATTTGATTATCAATACGAGTACAGAAAGCTTGCCTCTTCAAAAGTTAAACTTGCTGAAAATTTTGAATTAAAGGCATTTGTGTCAAGTTCAAAAGCTGAAAGCTTGAAGAAGATTAGATTCAATGAGGTTGAGGAAGAATTTACTTCTCTTGATTACTCTTACAGGGTTGGAAGAATTAATATTTCCGACCTTACGCATGATTTTTACAGAGAAAATCCAGATTTATTTATTTCGTTTTTTGAGGATGGAAAAATCTTTTCAAAAGGTGAACTTCTGAATATTAAAGAGTTAGCGAAAAACTAATTATGAAATTGAATTTACAAAAAGTACAAGGAAAGTTTGGAATGCAGGCCTTCAATGAAGAGGGGCAATACATTAATTTTGATGGCGGTGAGGCGATAGGTGGAGCAGGATTTGGCGTTCGACCTATGGAGGCGGTAGCAGCCAGTTTAGCAGCCTGCGCTTCAATTGACGTACTTCTGATATTGGATAAGCAACGAATTGAGCTCTCAAATTATGAGATTGCAATAGATGCAGTAAGAGAAGAAGGTGTGCCTGGAGTATTTTCTAAAATCCATTTGACTTACAAGCTGGAAGGATCAGATCAACTTCAAAAAATTGAGCGAGCTGTAGAGTTGAGTATGACCAAGTATTGCTCGGTTAGTAAGATTCTAGAACCAACATGTCAGGTGACTTATAGCGTTGAGTTAAATTAAACTGTAATGAAAAGAGAAACTAAATTAATTCGGTCACAAGTTGAGAGATCACAGTATAAAGAGCATTCGGTTCCATTGTACATGACATCAAGTTATACTTTTGATTCAGCTGAGCAAATGGCCGCAGCTTTCAATGATGAGGAAGAGGCTTATATCTACAGTAGGTATTCAAATCCGAACGTTTCTGAGTTCGGTCAAAAGGTAGCTGAATTAGAAGGAACTGAAGCGGCTTGGGTCACGGCTTCAGGAATGTCCGCGATATTTTCAACATTTGGAGCCCTGCTCGATTCTGGAGATGAAATTTTGTCTTCTAGATCTGTCTTTGGATCAACACATAGATTGTTCACTGAGATTTTTCCGAAATGGGGGATCAGAACTAACTATGTGCCTTTCGATAGACTTGATTTATGGGAAGCGTCTATAACTGAAAAGACAAAAATTCTATATTTAGAAACGCCAACAAATCCTGGCGTTGATATTATTGATTTGGAGGCAGCAGCGAAGATTGCCAAGAAGCATAATCTACTTTTTGTGGTCGATAATTGTTTTGCAACGCCAATAAATCAAAGGCCTATTGAGTTTGGGGCAGACTTAATAATCCATTCTGCTACAAAATATTTTGATGGACAAGGGAGAGCAATGGGGGGAGTGATTTTAGGAAGTGAAGAACTCATATTAAAAATTCAAGGTTTTGCAAGACACACTGGTCCAGCAATATCTCCTTTCAATGCATGGATTCTTTCAAAATCGCTAGAAACCTTATCCTTAAGGGTAGAAAAACACAATCAAAATGCATTTGAGTTGGCTAAAAAGCTAGAGTCTCATGAGAAAGTTGTGTTTACACGATATCCATTCTTAGAGTCTCATCCTCAATATGAAGTTGCAAAAAGGCAAATGGACGGAGGTGGAGGTCTGGTGACTTTCGAAATCAAAGGAGGTTTAGAAGCTGGAAGAAAGTTTTTGAATGCTCTGAAGTTATTATCTCTTACAGCTAACCTTGGTGATAGTAGGTCTATTGCAACCCATCCAGCTTCGACAACTCATTCAAAGCTGACCGAAGAGGATCGTTTGAGTGTTGGGATAACGCCTGGTTTGATTAGAATATCAGCCGGTTTAGAGCATATTGATGATATTTGGGAGGATATTGAAAGTGCATTGGCTTAGGAATCATTATATTCAAATTCTAATCACTTTTAGAATGAAAAATCTCTTGCTCCACATTTTACTAATGTCATCATTATCTGTCTTTTCACAAGATATAGAACTGATTTCAAAGGTATTGGATGAAGAGTTTATAGAGCTCAAAGCTTCATCTGATAATTCAAATCAGGGAATTAATCCAATCTCGTATTTTCCATCATGGACATTGAAAGGAGATACAACTGGAGCAACAGATGGTTTGGAGTTTCTTATTTTTCGTGAGGAATTTGACTCAAAAAAGAAAGAGGTGATGCGTTTGTTAAAGTCTGATTATGTCACAAGTTATGATTATGATCGTTTTGAAAAATGGGTTTTAGACTCTCTTTATCTAGAGGCCATATACTCTAATATTGATCCAACTGGTAATGATGCCATACCAGAGTATTTGATAGGAAACATGCTTGTTCATCCTGAGGTTTATTATGATAAGATTCAGCAAATTGAGACTGGTTTTGATTATTCAAATCCATTCATTAACAGAGAGTTGTTTCCTTTCAATTGGCATTCAGGATTGAAAGGCATTAAGGATAATCAAATAATTCCCTTGATTAGCATATATGATTTAAGACCGAATGATCGATATTATGGTGTGAAAGAGATTGATGATAGAAAGATGCTGTTTCAGATGGATAGAAACCTGTCGAAAGGAATCTTGGTTTATAGAGATAAGGATACTTGGGCTGGAAGTTCAAAGCATCCTTTTGATCTAAGTTATAATATGGCAAACGCATTTTGGCGTCATAATGACTATAATAATATATACGTACAGGGTCTTTTGGGGACTCAAATTCAAGCGTACTTGTTTTGGTTAGAGAAAGAATTTCAAAGGGATTTAGACGCTAAAAATGTTCCCTATGAAATTAAGCTAACTCTTCCTTCTGACGCTGATAGTAAAGATAATGGTCGTTGTGAAGAATGTAAAACAATGTATTTCAATTCTGCTGAGATCGATATGACTGAACATTGGCGAATTACGAATGAAGAGTATTGGGACTTTTGTGAATGGGTGCAAGATTCTATTATGTTAGAATATATCTATCGTAATGATGATCCAACTCATAATAATCTAATCGAAGATGAAGATATTGCCGATCTTCTAGATCATGATGACATTTACTATGATGAAGTGAATTTGTCTTGGCAAGAGTTTGACCCAAGTCAACCGTTTATAAACAGGAGTGATTGGAATTTTAAATGGGATGGGAAGTGGAAGGATAAGTCAATCAAGGAAAGCCAGTATGCGCCTTTGGTCAAGTCACTTTTTATAGATTCAAATTTCATGAAAAAAGGTGACTTTGATAGAGATTTATTCAGGAAAGAAAAGATGGTTTATCGATATACTTGGCGTGATTTGAATAGAAAGTCAAAGTTAGGTGAGCTGGAATGGGATGATAAAAGAGGTTATTATTACGCCTTAAGTGGGGATGGATGGTCGACAAAAGATCTTGACTTAGGTCAGCCAGAGTACTCTACTATTAATAGTGGTGTGAGAAGACACAGTCGATACAGTGATTTTTTAGTGTCTGAAGATGTGTTTATATATCCTGGCGTAATTTGTAAATGGCATAATGATAATTGTATCCATGAGCATGGGGATGAAGGTCGGAAGATTGATGCTTGTCAAATTTGTGATGAAAAAACATTAAAGAATGCTTTGCATCATGATTTTCAAACTCAGCCAGAAGCTACGGTGAAAAATATTACGTATGATCAGGCCAAAGCTTATTATTTCTGGAGGTCTCATCAGTTGAATCCAAAAACAAAAATGGTTCAAGTTGATTTTGATTTAATCCCTTCAGAAGAAGAGTTTAATAAGGTTCAATCAGGCGAGGAGATCATATTATTACCAAGACAAATTCCCTTGCCTGATCCGGTTTTTAGATATGTAATTCATTTCTACGAGAAATAAGCCTTACTTCTGAAATTTCAGATAAAGCTCTTCTACTTTTGCTCTAGCCCACGGAGTTTTTCTTAAGAACTTCAAGCTAGATTTAATAGTAGGATTGCTTTTGAAGCAGTTAATATCTACTTCATTCGCCATATTCTCCCATCCAATTTCAGCAACTAAATGGTCAAGAATGTGAGCAAGTTTTACGCCGTGTAAAGGATTGTTCGTTTGGTCTCCAGGTAAATTATCAGTTGACATTATTTATTTTTCTTTGGGTATTCAAAGAACTTTAAAGTTCCTTTTGATTTACTAATTCCGCTCCATTCCGTGATGCCAAATTCTATGGCTACAACTCCAGTTGTGGGAACATTGTCAAACAGTGAGTCAATCTGGAAAAAGTTTGCTGCACGCGTGGTAGCAGGGTTGTGAGCAAACAACATAACTGAGCTGTGTTTGTCACTGAGCAGAGATAATTGGTGAATAAGAGTTGTAGCTGAGCATCTATAGATAGATGAATCAAGTTTGATTTTTTGATAGTCCTCGTATAAGGCTTTTTTGAAGTACTCTGCAGTTTGTTGAGTCCTATGAGATGGGCTAGCTAAAAGCAAATCGGGACTGATTCCTTTACGCTCCATTAATTCAGCCATTAATTGAGCATCTGCGTGCC
>JBLFXO010000111.1:0-10180 GCA_047609865.1 Arenicella sp. | reverse complement strand
TCTCATTCTGCCCATCTCCTCAATCTCATCTCCTTCATAAATTGGAACATCAGGAACATGGATTTCAGTTTTCGCAGGCGCTGCTTTCTTAACTGCCGGTGCCTGTGAAACTTCTTTTGCTGGAGCCGCAGAAGCAGTTCCGCCTCCGTTTTCAATGTAATTTAGAATATCCTTCTTTGTGACTCTGTTGTTTTCTCCAGATCCTTGAATTGACTCTAATTGCTCAATTGATACACCTTCTGTTTTGGCTATAGACCTTACTAAAGGGGAGTAAAACCTTCCGTTTCCTCCAGACTTAGGTAGGTCAACTCCATTAACTGGAGCAGCTACAGCTGAAATAACTGCTGCTTCAACAGCAACAACCTCTGCTGTCGCTGGTGTACTATCTGCGGAAGGTGCTGCTGCATCTCCATCTGTAGAAATCACTGCAATTACATCACCTACCTGGACAACATCATCAACTTCAAAAAGCTTTTTAACAAGAACACCTTCAGCTTCAGAAGGCAATTCATTATCAACTTTGTCCGTAGCAACCTCTACTAAAGGTTCGTCCATTTCAATTGTATCACCAACTTCTTTCAACCAATTTGTGATTGTCGCTTCGGTAACACTCTCTCCCATTTTTGGAAGTCTTATTTCAATTTCAGCCATTTGAAAATGTTAATTTTTGAGTTGCAAATTTAACTTAAAATTCGGGAATTAGAATCAAAATGATGAAGAAATTCAAGCATTTATCAATCAAACTTGATTGCCTTAATTGGGTCTATCTTGGTTATTAGGAGACTAGGGAGAATCAGGGTTAAGATGCAAACTACAATAGTTACGAGATTAACCAAAAGGATATGCCACAGATTAAAATTGACTGGAACTGAATCTAAATAATAAACCTCGGGATTTAAAGTGAGTGGTTGCCACAAGTGTTGAATGAGAATGAGTCCTATACCTAAAATGTTGCCCCAGAAAAGCCCCCGAGTTAACAGAAATCCTGAGTTGATCAGAAATATCTTTCTGATTTTACCATTTGAGGCGCCGATTGCTTTTAGTATCCCAATCATGTTTGATTTATCCAATATCATCACTAATAGAGAGGTTACCATGTTGATCAGGGAGACCACTAGAATTAATATGATAATGATCAATATGTTAATATCCAAAAAGCTTAACCAAGCAAAGATGTCTGGATGCATCTCCGTAATCTTTTGTGTTGTTAATTGTCCTGGGATATTAAGATCAATGATATCATCCATTTCATCCAGATCCTCCCAATCATTCAACAGAATTTCAAAGCCTCCTGTATATTTATCATGAGTTCCATTTCCTTGCTTAATTTTAATTACCCCAAAAGGCATTTTTATTTCTGACTGCGAAACGAATTCAATTTCCTTTAGTGTTTCTTCATTGCACTCACAGGGTGAGTCTACTATTATTTCTGCAGAAGCTATGTCGGGAAGAGATTTTTGATCTACAGTCATTCCGTAAATTTCCCTTTCATAGTCAGCGCTAGCCACAAACACGTTTTCCTCCAAGCTCCCATTTAACAGAACATAATCTTGCTCATTAAAATAGTCTGATGTGTTCCACTGATAGCGATATGCTCCCGAACCACCTTGTGTGACTGACTTTAAAATGAATTTTTTGTCAATACAACTGTCCTTGTTTACCGTAAGCAAAGTTTGGACTCCCCAATTATTCAGTTTTTGAATGTGATTGATTTGAGTAAAAATGAACTTCTTATCAAACTCTTCGAAGCCGGTATTGTAAATTCCGCAGATTTCGAACTTTCGTTTTTTCGGACCATTACCCATGATGAAAAAAGCGTCTAATTTATCGCCAACTTCAAATCCCATTTTGTCAGCAACATATTTGGAGATCATCACGTCACTGTTCGTTGAATCAAAATTTATAAGCCTGCCATCAACCATTTTGTCACTGAAAAATTCCCAGTCGTAATCCTGATCAATTCCTTTAAATAGAACTCCTAATATGTCTTGAGTCGATTTGAAATTTTCTTCTCCATCTAATTTGAAACTCACCGAATCCTGTTTTGATTGCAGGATGGCTGGCTTGTAAGCGAAGACTTGAATTTGCCTTACATTTTCTTCTGTATCTTCAATGCTTGGGTAGAAATCTTGATCAATAAGAATAGGACTTGATTCCATTGAACTATTCTCGAATAGATCGGTGACTTGAATGTGACTTCCAAAACCAATCACCTTTTCTCTAATTCCTTTTTGAAATCCGGTCACAACTGAAACTGAAATCAACATGATTGCTACACCTACGATAATGCTGGCTAGAGAAATGATTACAATCGGCTTAGAAAGACGGCTTTTGCTGCCATCTCCTTTGATTATCTTTCTTGCAATAAAAAATTCGGTATTCAATTTGATTACTTTTACACAAATGTAAGATTTATATGATGAAATATTTCTCAATATTTGCCTTTGCAATAATCGGATTAAGTTGTTCTTCTGCTGAAACAAATCTAGATTCAACGGAACTAAGTGGTGTCAACCCTCCATTTGAAGATTCGGTTATGATTGAGAAACCTCTTTATTGTAATGCTAATGTAGTAGTTGGTGCTGGTCATTTTGATGAATACATTGGAGATCTTGAAGGAATGAAGGTGGGAATAGTTGGTAATCAATCGAGCATGATTGGAGAAACTCATTTAGTAGATTCATTAATAGCCCTTGGAGTTAATGTTGTAAAGGTTTTTTCGCCTGAGCATGGATTCAGAGGGAAAGCAGATGCAGGTGAGAAAGTGCAAGACGGAATTGATAATGAAACTGGCTTGCCCATTATTTCTCTTTACGGAAGTAATAAAAAACCTAAAGCAGCACAATTATCGGATATTGACATTTTACTTTTTGACATTCAAGATGTTGGTGCTCGATTCTATACATACATTTCCACTTTGAATTATGTGATGGAGGCTGCTGCAGAAACTGGAAAGAAAGTAATTGTATTAGATCGGCCAAATCCTAATGGACACTATGTTGATGGCCCTGTATTAGAAGATTCCCAAAGTAGTTTTGTTGGTATGAATCCAGTTCCAGTAGTTCATGGAATGTCGATAGCTGAGTATGCTCAAATGATCAAAGGAGAGGCTTGGATAAATAAGGCAGAAGACCTTGATTTAAAAGTTGTGAAATGTTCTGGTTGGGACCATAATGAATTTTATGAATTACCGATTGCGCCTTCTCCAAACCTACCTAACATGAAGTCTGTTTACTTATATCCGAACTTATGTTTTTTTGAAGGGACAGAAGTGAGTGTGGGAAGAGGAACAGATATTCCTTTTCAATGCCTTGGGCATCCAAAGATGGAAGTTGATGTACTAGAAGATCTGTACTCTTTTAAACCAGAGCCTAATGATGGAGCAAGTAAGCCAAAATTAATGGGTGAAACATGTTATGGGTTTGACTATTCAAATGATGATGTAAAGGAAATGAGAGCGAGGGGCTCAATTGATTTTATAGCTTTGTCAGATTTCTATTTAAAGTTAGACCTGGGGAAAGAGTTTTTCTTGACGAACAATTTCTTTAATCTTTTAGCAGGAAATTCAGAGTTGAAAGTTCAAATAATGGAAGGGATTTCAATGTCAGACATTAGAGAAGGCTGGGAGCCAAAGCTTGATGAATTCAAGGAAATGAGAAAGAAGTATTTGCTTTATACTGATTTTGACTAAAATCCAAACTTCGATATTTTTACTTTAAGTTCATCTCTTAATTTAGAGTATGTCTCTAATTTCTTAGGATCAGCTTTCATTAGTCTGAGGGTATCAGTGAAGAAACTTTTCCACTTGTATGACCAAACGAAAGTTAATGGCGGAACGATTAAGAAATATGCCAGACATATGAAGTATGATCCCCAAGGGCCAATTTCTGGGCTTATGAATTGAGGTAAAACCCAAAAAATAGGTAGATTCAATAATAACCAAACTGGTCCTCCTAGAAGCATTTTTACGCCACTCCAAAAGACATTTCGTTTGAACATTTTCTCTACACTCAATTTTACTAATAAATAAGGAATCAAGTTGTGAACTAGTCCCGCTAAGAAAATTGGTAATGTCGCTATGAGAACGAGGAGATTCTTCAAAACCGATTTCTGATTACCAGCTTTTGAGAAAGCATTGACCTGAGTCTCTTTAAATGATTCTTTTTTAAGTTGATTGAAATAAGAGTCTGAGTCAGTTTTCAACTCCATCCAATTTGAATCCTCCTCACTATAATCGGCATTAATTGTATTTGCTACATTTTGTGAGTAACGATATCTCTCTTCAATTGAATATCCTGCATCAAATTCCTTATGGTTCATTCCTTTTCTACTCAGGATGAGGATGTGTTCAAGAAAGTCGGCCAACTTTTTGTCTTCTATGTAAGTCAAGTTCTTTTGAATTCCTTTTCCAATAACAAGGGTTAGGTCATTAACTGTCTTAGCTGCATTCTCTTTGTACGCTTGTTCGTATTCTTTTAAAGAAATTAATTCACCACATGCAAGCAATGTATCGGACCTGAAAACTCCGGGGTGTGTATAGTTCAATCCTATTGGCTGTATTTTAATATCCAACTTCCAATCTGAAGAGTCCATTGTTCCAAGACCTAGTCGAGCTGCACCTTTTTTCATTGGCTTCAAAGAGCGAATGAAAACATCATCAGTATAACCTTCTCCAAATAGAATGACAGATTTTTTTCTTTTCAAAACTTTTTCAACTCCTGAGAACACCTTCTTATTTTTCTCATAAGTATCTCCTCCATCTCGGTCAGCCCGATAGATTGGAACCATGTGAGAAGCCCAGGTAATCGGTTTTAGCCATCTTTTAAACACATCACTCCGCGTCATAAAAAAGATGATTGGCCATTGAGAATTTGCTGCAACTAAAGGGTCTATAAATGCGCTAGGGTGATTGCAAACGAAGATCGTTTGCGCTTTTAATGTTCTCTGAGAATTGATATTATTTCTTCTCCTGAAAAAAATCGTAAAAGCGTAAGGCAATAATATCCTTAAAATGAAATATACTGGTCTCATAAACTGGCTGCAAAATTAATTAAAATCTGTTAAAAAACGTTAAGCTCAAAAGGGAATCCATGCGCTTGGCTTATTTTTGAAATAATAAAACCATCCAATTGAGTAAGAATCGAATCAAAATATTAATTGCATTAATGTCTGCAGCTATAGTCGGACTACTGCTTTTGCAGTTTTTTTGGATTACAGATGTTCACCATCAAACCACTCATAAGTTTGAAGAAGATGTCAGGTCATGTTTGAATAAGACAATGATTGATCTAGAACATTCCGAAACAATGAACTTAATCAGTCCTGATGCTTATCAACAAGGATTGCAAGGTTCATATACCGATTTTGTTAAGTCAGAGTTTGGAGAGGTTATGTCAGCCAAAGAAGCAATTGTCGTAAGAGACACCGTCATTTATAAAGATGGAAACCCAATGCACTTTTTGGTAGTAACCGGAACCTCAATTGACACAGCGACAGGTTTGAGAGCTGAGCATAAAGTAATCACTAAAAACTTAGGCGAAATCACCCAAACGAATATTGAGAATTCTGTACTCGGATTAAATGATACAAATGCATTTGCCATCCAACTAAACAAGAGTTTTGAGAGTCAAATAATGAATAAAGCCAATCACATCAACGAAATGATGATGAAAATATTCGCTGGTAATTTCTTTGACGATATCACTTTGAGATTGAATCCTTTTTTGTTGGATTCCTTAATGAGTAGAAATCTGACGTCTCTCAATATTGACACTTCATTTTCTTATAATGTCTTAGATAAAACGGGTGAACCAATTCATTTGAAGTATGCGAGCTCTCATTATGATAGTACTATAACCAGCAGGAAGTACAAAGCAGATTTGTATCCGAATGATATTGTTTCAGGTGGTCAACACATTATAATTTCATTTCCAGAACAAAACTTGATGGTTTGGAAAACAATGACAGGAACCCTGGTTGGTTCAATCTTGCTTGTACTAATCGTTCTATTTGCCTTTTTCTTTGCGGTATCAACTATTTTCAAACAAAAGAAATTATCAGAAATAAAAAATGACTTTATATCCAACATGACACATGAGTTGAAAACTCCAATTTCAACTATTTCATTGGCATGTGAGGCAGCAAAGGACCCTGATGTTGGAGCAGATGAAGCGGCTGTTCAATCTTTCATAACCATGATTGATCAGGAGAATAAGCGGTTAGGTAAATTGGTTGAAAATGTCTTGCAAACAGCATTAATAGATAAAGGAAAACTGAAGTTGAATTTAGAAGAGGTCGCTTTAAATAAGATGGTTAATGAAACCGTGAACACATTTCAAATTAGATTTAAAGATAACGGAGGAGACATTCAAATTAGAACCTTAGACAAAATCACTTGGGATGTGGATAAAATCCATTTTGGAAATATCCTTTTCAACCTCTTGGACAATGCGCTTAAGTATTGCAAAGAAGCTCCCAAGGCAATAATCGATTTGAGAAAAACAAAAAAAGGTTTCGAATTAGCTATAGAGGATAATGGAATTGGAATAGAGAAAGAAAATCAAAAGAAGATTTTTGAAAAACTTTATAGAGTTCCAACAGGTAATGTACATAACGTGAAAGGCTTCGGCTTAGGGCTGAACTATGTCAATGCGGTCATAGATTTACATGAGGGGCAAATTGATGTTGTCAGTGAGTTAGGAGAGGGGTCAATATTTAAAATAACAATGAATCATGAGTGAAAAAGTAAAAATATTATTGGCTGAAGATGACACGAATTTAGGGACTCTTTTAGCGAATTACTTAAAAGCAAAAAACTTTGATGTTACTCTTTGTGTTGACGGAGACATTGCAACAAGAAGGTTCAAAGAGCAGCTTTATGATTTTATCATTTTAGATGTAATGATGCCCGTTAAAGATGGTTTCACGGTAGCGAAAGAAATAAGAACAACCGATCAAGAGATTCCTATTTTGTTTCTTACGGCGAAGTCAATGAAAGAAGATAAATTGACTGGGTTTGAAGCAGGTGGGGATGATTACCTGACTAAGCCTTTCTCAATGGAGGAGCTTTTAGCGAGAATCAACGCGATTTTAAAAAGATCGTACAAAGAAGGAAAGAAAGAAACAACTTTCACTATTGGAGATATTAACTATGATTACCTTCAGCAGACCATTAACACTGGGGGGGAAGACAAGAAATTGACAACTAAAGAAAACGAACTGTTTTATCTTTTAGTAAAAAATGAAGGTGAAGTATTAGATAGAAATGAAGCATTAAATCACGTTTGGGGAGATGACAATTACTTCAACGGAAGAAGTATGGATGTGTATATCACCAAGTTGAGGAAGTATCTTGCTGCTTCAAAAAATGTGGAGATTATTAATGTTCACGGAAAAGGATTTAGACTTCTCGCAAAGTAACTTTCATTTAAGCAGATAGTTGTTAGTTTTGTCATATGCAATCTACCGATAAGGAGCATATAGCTTTGTTAGCTGACTTGTGTGTTCAAAATAACTTGAAGCACATAGTTCTTTCACCGGGATCTAGGAATGCACCCTTAATCACCGCTTTCGAATCTCATCCTGAAATTACTACTTACCTTATCCATGATGAAAGAGTAGCAGCTTTCACAGCTTTGGGATTGGCTGATTCATTAGGAGAGGCTGTAGGAATCACTTGCACTTCAGGAACAGCATTATTGAATTATTCACCTGCAATTGCTGAAGCATACTATAGACAAATTCCATTAGTAGTATTTTCTGCAGATAGACCAGGGGAGTTGATTGATCAAGGTGATGGTCAAACAATGAGACAAAATGGAGTTTATGCTAACTTCATTAAAAAGTCATTCGATTTTCCAAATCATGATTCCAAAAATATTATTGAGGATTCAAGAAAAACACTTCAATCTTTAATTCAAAACATCAAGGAATATCCACAAGGTCCGCTTCATTTGAACATCCCGTTGGCTGAACCGCTTTATGGAATGAAAGAGTATTCAGGATTCGAGAATTTTCAATTAGACGAGATAACGGATGCCTTATTGAGTGATGTTGACAAAGAAAAAGTTAAAAGTGAATGGGATAGCGCAGAAAAGAAGTTGGTAATTGTTGGTCAAAGTAAGCTGGACAAAGCTCTAGAACAGCAAATTGTAAACCTGAGTGAGGACCCTTCAGTAGCTATCTTAGTTGAGAATACTTCAAATATTCAGCATTTCCCAAGATTGATTCACTCTATTGATAGAACACTCGAAGCAATTGGTTCTGATGAACTCGATAAATTCTCACCCGATTTGATTCTCTCCATTGGCGGAGCTATTATTTCAAAAAGAATTAAAACATTTTTAAGAAACGCAGATACAAAAATCAGTTGGAGAGTAGGTGAATTCTTGCTTAGGGAAGATACTTATCAATCAAGTCCAACTCATTACAGTGTGACACCAAGACATTTTCTTTCTGTTCTTAATGAAGGAGATTATCTGCCATTATCAAATTATGGTGGCGCATGGAAACAAAAAGACCTCATGGCTAATGAAGTTCACAACTCATTTCTGCCTTCTGCTCCTTATTCTGATTTAAAAGTTTTTGAGATTGTATTAGATTCTATCCCAGAAGCTGCCAATTTACACATGGCAAATAGCTCTGTGGTGAGGTATTGCCAACTTTTCAATCCAGTTAGATCAACAAAGTATTTTGCTAATAGAGGAGTTTCAGGCATTGATGGAAGTACCAGTGCAGCAGCAGGTTTTTCTATTGCTTCACCAAGTGACTTAAATGTCCTAATTACTGGAGATACTTCATTTTTCTATGATTCAAATGCATTTTGGAACCAACATTTGAGTGATAATCTGAGAGTAATTGTTATTCGAAATGGAGGAGGAGGGATCTTCGAAATTATTGATGGTCCTAAAAACTCTAAATATTCTGAAACGTTCTTTGCACCATTTAATGCTTCTGTTAAGGGGATATGTGAAGCTTTTGATGTGGGCTATCTATCTGCCTCTTCAGAGACCGAATTGACGAATTCTTTTCAAGAGTTGTTCTCCATTAATGAAAATGGCCGACCAGTACTTCTAGAGATAAACACTACAGATTGTAGCAATGACTTGGTATTGAAGGCTTACTTTGAATCCATCTCAGAACTTCAAAATACTTAAAACCAACCTTTTTAACTATCTTTCGTTAATTAAGGTACTCAAAAACCTAATAAAATTAACATGAAAAAATTAGCTCTTATACTAGGCGCTTTTATTAGCACTACTGCGATTTCTCAAATGACAATGGAATCTAATGCCACTCAGTTGGGAGGATGCGATTGTTACCAACTGACAGGTAACTCGGCTGCCCAAAAAGGGGCAATTTGGAGCCCCAATTCACTTGATATGGGTTCAGACTTTGATATGAGTTTTGAAGTTTATCTTGGAGCAGAAGATGTGTGGGGAGCAGACGGAATGGCTTTTGTTCTACAGCAGAATTCTGACGGAATAGGAGGAGTGGGACACTCCTTAGGCTACGAGTCTTATGGAGGTAATCCTAATCCAATTTCAAATCAATCTTTTGCAATAGAAATCGATACTTGGGATAGTTCTCCAACTGTTGCTACAGATATTGCTGCCGATCATATCGGAATCAGTACTAATGGAATTCTAGAACATGATGTTTTTGGTCCTGAAGTAATTGATTTTGGAAACATTGAAGATGGAGCATATCATACACTTAGAGTGCAGTGGTTGCAAGGATTGAACACAATGATAGTTTACATTGACGGTAATGTTGAGATTAACTTGATAGGTCAAGATATTCCAGATTTATACTTCTCAGGTAACGAAACTGTTTATTGGGGGTTCACTGCCGGAACTGGTGGGGTATTCAACGAGATGAGGGTTTGCGCATATGGCAATAGTTCTTTTAGCACTGACTTAACATCTGTGTGTCCTGACAATGCCATTCAATTCACAGGTACTGGAAATTCTGATACTGGTATCATCAATAGCTGGTCTTGGGATTTCGGAGATCTTTCACCTTTAAATAATATTCAGAGTCCTTCTTATACTTATACAACTCCGGGTAATTACACGGCAGAACTTACTATGACAGATGGTTTTGGATGTGATTACGTTACTACAACTGCAATTACTGTGCTTCCTGACTTATCATTAGATATGGATTCTACTGCAGTTTC
>JBLFXO010000110.1:0-10184 GCA_047609865.1 Arenicella sp. | reverse complement strand
AATTATGAGAGCTTTACTACTTGCCATATTCCTAGGATTCGTGATTTCGCCAATCACTTTCGGTCAAACTATTAACAGTTTTGAGATTATTCCTGCCAACCCTACGACAGAAGATACAGTAAAGCTTGCATATGACATTTGGACAAGCTCAGGTGCAGTGTATCAATATGACACAGTGATTGTAAATGGTTTTACAATTGACGTTAGTTCATGCATTCATTTAGGTTTAACTACTGAAGGCCTATATTTCATTGACACAATTGTCATTGGTGTTTTGCCTCAAGGGAATTACAACATTAATTATTCATGCTATTTTGATGGAGCAGGAGATTGTAGCTCACCTGATTTTACCGCATCTGATTCATCAAATTTTAACGCGTCCGCTCCTCTTAACTTAGCAAGTCAAAATCAAGAGAAGTGGAGTATTTGGTTTGATGGCAGCCACTTAAACTTTGAGGGAGTAGAAATTGGTCTTCAAGACAACTTAGTCTACCTTATAGATGCATCTGGCAGGATCATTTTGAAGACAGAATTCCAGACCAATCGCCTGGCGATACCCCAACTTGAAAGAGGAGTTTATCAAGTCGTTGTCGTAAATTCAAATGAACTTTTACACTTACAAAAGATTCTTATCACTCCTTTTTAATCGAATAGTTCGCTTCTCTTTTGTCCATTCCAATTTAATGAGACATCTGAAAATGCCAATGTTCAATTAGAACTTATCGAAGAATAATACCTATATTTTCTTTCAATTATCGGCGAAAATTCATTCGTATTGGTAATTAAACAATAAGATGAAAAAACTATTACTCCTCCTTTCAATTTTTCTTACTTTGAATCTTAATGCTCAATTGAGCCAAATTGGCTCTGATTTGACCGGAACTTCTGTTGCAATGAATTCGTACGGAACTATTGTTGCATTGGGAGCGACAAATGGGGCAGGTTCAACCAGAATTTACCAGTATTCAGGCGGGAGTTGGACTCAATTAGGAGCGACAATTGGCGGAGAGGCTGCAAATGACCAATCTGGGATGACGGTGAGCCTGAATGGCGCCGGAAATATTGTGGCAATTGGAGCAGGCTGGAATGATGGTAATGGATTGAGCTCTGGACATGTCAGAGTCTTTGAATATGTTACAGGTAGTTGGATTCAAATTGGATCTGACATAGATGGAGAAATGTCAGGTGACCTTTGCGGTAGAGTAAGTTTAAGTGAAGACGGCCAAATATTGGCGGTCGGAGCACATTTAAATGATGGAACTGCAAGTAATGCAGGACATGTTCGTGTTTTCGAAAATGTTGCAGGCTCTTGGGTACAGATGGGTATGGATCTTGACGGCGAAGCTGGTTTGGATTGGTCTGGGACTTCAATTGAATTGAGTAATGATGGTTCTCGATTGGCTATTGGTGCAACCTCAAACAATAATGGATCTGGGATTAACGCGGGTCATGTTAGAGTCTATGAATATTCTTTAGGAACCTGGACTTTGCTAGGGGCTGATATTGATGGAGAAGCGGCTAATGATGACTCTGGAACTGTGTCTTTAAGTGGTGATGGTCAAACTGTAGTTATCGGAGCTCGCGAAAATGATGATGGCGGAACTGATGCCGGTCATGCTCGAGTTTATGAGTATAATGGTACTAGTTGGATCCAAAAAGGAGCAGATATTGATGGTTTAAATGCAGATGATGATTTTGGAGTGAGTACCGCAATAAGTTTTAGTGGCGATACAATAGCGGTTGGAGCTAGATGGAATGATGATGCAGGAGTTGATGCAGGCCAGGTTCGTGTATTTAGTTTTGATGGCAGTGCTTGGAACCTCATATTTTCAGAAATTAATGGTGCGTCTGCGGGTGATTGGTTTGGACATACTTTAGACATGAATAGTTATGGAACCGCCATAATTTCTGCAGCTCCACTTGACGGCACGCTTGGCACAGGACGCGTATTTAGTCTAATCCCCTTTTGTAGTAATAGTAGTTCGAATTTCAATGCTAATGCATGCATAAGCTATACGGTACCCAGTGGAGATGAAACATACACAACCATGGGTACTTATACGGTAATGGATACAATCGTAAATTCAGAAACATGCGATAGCGTCATGACCATTAGCCTAACCATTGGTTCGCCAAGCGCAGCAACTGATACTCAAACTGCGTGTAACAGTTACTTATGGATAGATGGAAACACCTATACTTCCTCAAATAATACGGCTACCCATACCTTGCTTAATAGTCAAGGATGTGATTCATTAGTTACGCTTGATTTGACGATTAACACTGTAAATATTGGTGTCACACAGAATGAATCAGATTTAATGGCCGACCAAAATGGAGCCGTTTATCAGTGGATAGCGTGTCCTGCTATGACTGAAATACCCGGGGCTACTTCTCAAAATTACTCAGCTGTTTCAAATGGAGATTTTGCTGTAATCGTAGATGATGGTACTTGTATCGATACCTCGACATGTTTTATAGTTGAAGGCCTTGGATTTGAAAAGGAAGCACTTTCAGTAAAATTAATGGTCTACCCTAACCCGACAATGGAAGGAAACTTTTCGATTGATTTAGGCAATGTCTACCCCTCTTCAACCATAACTATTACCGATCTGAACGGGAAATTAATTCAAACACAAACATTTACCGACCTTCAAATACTAGAATTAAATTTGGAGGAGCCAGCGGGGACATATATTCTGAGCATTCAATCAGCCAACAAAGAAGCGATCATTCAATTGATAAAAGAATAAATTGGTGTCATTAGTTTCCTCACTTCTTGCTGCCCTCACTCTGCCTTTTCCCTCATCTAAGCCATCCAAAAATTCCTAACTTTACTCAAACACTAGCATTCGTTAAACATTATGAGCAGTCAAGAAGAAATACTTGATTCTGAAGGAATCACTACAAAAAAGAGTAAGAAAAAAACAAAAAGTTACTACCAGAATCGAGCAATTATATATGTTGTTTGCATGTTCGGTGGCGGCTTAATCTTTTTCACTTTTTTATCCGAACCGAGTTTTAATATACTGCTTGATGCATTTCTTTATACCGCCTCTAGTATTTTAACAGCAACGCTATTAGAGACCTTTCGAAAATATCGCAGAGAAAGGAAAAATAAAAAGAAAGGGATAGAAGTAGAAGACGATCCATTATGGTTTCATATTATTGAAAGTGCCCTTTCTCTGATGATTTTATTGCTCATTCTATCTTTATTAGCTTCTAGATAATTCTCATTGTAAAAAACGCGTACTGACATGTTCAAAATCTGTTTCATTTGTTTAATACTTCTCGGTTCAGTTTTATCTTCTTGCAGCAGCGAAACTATGCCAAAGGAAGTAATGAAGTCTTGGCTCATGCACAGAAGTAAGGGCGAATGTGAACAAGCATTCGATTTAGAGCTTGATAATCACTATAGAGACTTTGAAGAATATGAATGCGAGGCATATCCACTAGAAATTAAAGATATCAATTGCTCTATTGAAGGTGAAACAGCTGTTTGCGGATGTTACGAGACCATAGGTAATAATGAAACACAACAATATTATTATAACTTAAAAAAAGTTGATGGTGTCTGGAAAGTACATCCAGGTTTTTAATTTCCGCTCCGAAGTTTACACTGCTCCACCACCCAAAAATGCCTAACTTTAGCTAAACCCTCAACAATTAGAATAACCAAGCCATTTCACATTGCGAGTAGAAATAGAAAATCCAAGAATAGAATGTTACGAATGTATGAGGCCTTCAAGCGCATGTATTTGTAAACACACTAATCCTTTGCAGACAAAGTGTCGTTTTATTATTCTTATGCACCCGAAAGAGTACAAAAAAGAAAAAAACGGAACGGGGCACATGACTAAGCTCCAGCTTGAAAATTCAGAAATTATAGTTGGTGTCGATTTTACCAATAATGATCGTGTAAATGAAATACTGAGTCAAGAAAATTGTTCTTCTTTTTTGCTTTATCCGGGAAAAAATAATTTCAACTTATCGCTAAGTAAAAGTTCAGAGACAATCTCTTTTATGGGCGATAGTGCACATATCTTTATTCTTGATGGCACATGGCCCTGCGCCCGTAAAATGCTCAAACTAAGTACGAACTTGCAAAAGTTAAAAAGACTGAGTTTTGATAATAAAATCAAATCAAAATTTATTATCAAACAGCAGCCAGAAGCTCTTTGTTTGAGTACGATTGAGTCTGTCTATACTGTCATTAATTTATTGAAAGAAAGTGGCCTCGAACAATGCGAGACGGAGGATTTCCTTCTTCCATTTGAAAAAATGATTGAGTCCCAAGTCAGATATATCCTAAACCCTAGTGTTAATGGCTATCGTCCAAATACGAAAAGAGAAATTACACCTAAGGACAGTTATAAAAAGAAAGCGCAAAGAACTATTATCTTTAGAGAGGGGAGTTAAAAGGGACACCAGCTCTGTAGTAGCTTTGTTGTTGCAGCGTTCTAAAATTCTTATCTTTATTGGAAAAGTAATTGTATTGAATGAAACCTATTTTCAAAATCCTCCCATTTCTAATTCTCGGATTTACGAGTTGTAATTCTGAAAATACAAATTCTGACAATTGTAATATTCAAGAGATAAAATACCTTTCAACATACATTGATTCTAGAATGTATGATGTCGCTGGAGGAAATGCAGAAATTGACTTGAAAACAGCTCAAGAGATGTGCAACATGGATAGAGAAATGCTTAAAGAAGCAAGGCATTTAATCCCAATGTTACTTCAAGATGTAGGGATGTATTTTTCAGATTCTATTCTGGAAACTCATGAAAAACTACTTATCTCTGAGTTCAGTAAAATCTTTTCTAAAATATGGAAAGATGAAACCTTAGTAATTGAAAGTGACGCAACAGAATTGGAATATTGCGAAAAAACAGATCTAATTATCGATAAATACCATGAATTTAGTGAAAATGATTCTGAATTTTATAAGATGATTTACACCTTGGATGATGGACCCTTTTTCGGTATCGACACCGATTCTATGTATAGCAAAATTGAAGAAATAGCGCTTGACGAGAAGACACTTATATTAAGAGGAAACGGGACCGAAAACACTCTTGAGGTAACAAATCAATCTGATGAATTAATTTGGAGAAAGATTATTGCAAGGTCAAGTGATTACATTATCCACACTCTAGAATTCGCGGACAAGCCAATCAGAGTAAATAACAAACTGGGTTACAAAATTGCTCTTTATGGAGACGGAGAGTTAGTACAACTATATCTGAAGAAAAACGGGAGTTTTAGATTGTTCTTTCATTCTTGGTAAATAAGGTTGTAAAATTGAAAATGAAAGTATTTCTAAACATATTGAAATGGATTTTGATAATCGCATTCTTCCCTCTTTCTTTGATGTTTGTTGCCTATTACAAACAGAAAAAATCGAACAGAGAATATTACGAATCAGGTAAATAACTATGATGAAAAAATTACTATTAATCATAAGTCTAATTTTCTCTGCAGGTTCTGGCTTTTCACAAAACTCAACACTCCAACCTCAAAATGTTGTGGTCGGTTGGGAAGTTGGTACAGTAAAAAGGATTAGTCAAATTGACTCTACTATGATCTATGCCAATGACACACTTTTCTTGGCGACAGCGCTCAGTTCCAACTACACCATGAAAATTATGAGTCAAAAGGATACTGTTTATGAAGTTCTATTCAAGCAAATAAATTTAGATGATGATCCTTCTGCGGTATCCGAGATGATTGATGCAACTCCCATTCAAAAAATGATGCAAGAATTAATGAAAAAGCTTCAAGATGAAATGGCTGGTCTTGAGTATTCATTTTTAGTTGATCAAAACACGGCTTTAGCTTTTGAAGTTAAAAACCAAGAAGAATTAAGCCTCTTGATAGAGGAACTGGTTGTCGTTGTATTAAATCAAATCTTAGACAGTTCAAAAATAAAAATGAAGAAGGATGAGAAGAATGAAATCGCATTAAAAGTAAAAGATTACATGGCTGATCAAATGCCAGCCGCCATGCAAACTATGCTGAATGCTTTTAATTATTTGTTCCAGGCGTATAGCTTTCCTTTCGTAATTGATGAAACTTATTCTCAAGAAATTGAGGTTTATGATGTTGATGAAGTTCAGCATGGTGTTCAAGAAAATAAGGCTATGCTTGTTGTGAACAGCTCCGAAACTGATGCAGAACTATTAATAGATTATGAATATGTCTATGACAAAGAGGAAGCCTATCAAACTTACATTGTATCGCAAGGAAAAGCCCAGCAAATTTCTCTTGATGAGTTTGAGATTGACGAGCGTGTAATATCCAAGTTCAATTTGGAAACATCTTGGATAAAAAGCAGCACTTCACGCGTAAATGCGAAAATGGGAGACATTAGTGTCCATAACATTTCTAAGGTTGTAATTAAATAGGTGTCTAGTATTCAGTTATGAATTCATCATGGCTTAATTCTTGTTCAAATCTCATCATGAAATTCACATTTTCTATACTCTTATTGGTCTTATTCTCTTTTGCCTCCAAAGCTCAAGACATTGACTGCGATTCATTGGCATTAGTCCATTGTGAAAGTCCAGGATGTATTGAAGACATGGATGCATTTTGTTTGGGAGTAGAGATCGCTTTAAAACTTGAAGGTCTTGCAATTAGATCGCTAGGTGACCCTGGTCACGTGGACAATTGTACTTTCATGTCATTTGAAAATTACGGAGTAAAATTAGTACTCACAGGCGACATTGTGATGCAAAGCCAAGTAGATGAAAACGCCGGATTCAACGCTATAATGATTCCCCGAATTAAAGATTCACTTGGTGAAAAATATGACCTTTTAGGAAAGTTAGATTCAAATTGGATTGACCTCAATGAACATGAATTTATGTATGGAATAATTACGCCTTTTAAATTCCTTATAGAATCAGACTCAACAGTAAGAGTGACACTCAACCCAGAATTAAAAAAAGAATCAGTATTCCAGACCTTTGAAGGAATCAAGTTTTCTGACCTCAAGGGAGAATGGCATGAGAGTGATGACTTTTATAACGGTGTCATCTTAGCTCGCCATGATAATGAAAAACTGTACCTAAGAATGAATTTTGAAAAATATAGTAACCCGGGTGGAATTTGTCAGGCAACAGATGTCTATGTCATTCCAGTCTCTATTAAGTGATTTCTGTATTTGAGATGAGTCGTTTTAAAGCCATCCAAAATCTGTATCTTTAATCACATGCCAGTAGAAATCGAACATAAATACCTCATCAACTTTGAGAAATGGGAAGGAATCAAACCTGATTCTAGTATCCCAATTTCTCAGGCATATATGAAAACTGATGGAGAGAAAACTATTCGGATTCGAACCACAGACACTATAGCTTATTTGACCATAAAAGGTAAAACAGTTGGGGCAACTCGTTCCGAATTTGAATATGAAATCCCCCTAGAAGAGGGTCAACAACTTATGACGCAGTTTTGTGAAAACAAAGTGGAGAAGGTCAGACATTTAGTCGCAATCGGATCACACACTTGGGAAGTGGATCAATTTATTGGAGAAAACGAAGGGCTTTGGGTTGCTGAAATAGAGCTCGAATCAGAGTCTGAAGAATATGACTTACCTGAGTGGATTACTCAAAATGTGACCTTAGAAGGCAAATATACAAATGCCGCATTGGCTAAGAATCCTTATTCAAAGTGGTAGGATCTATGTTCAAATTCTCCTATATAATTTTATTTGTTTCGTTGCTGTCTTGTTCTGGATCAGATCTGGAAATTGAGTCTCCGAATAATCCTGATGATAAGGGAGAATTTGAAGAGTCAATAAACTATCAGCTAAAAGATTCGAGTCTTTCAATAATGCCGTATCAAGGCAGAACTAAAGTGATATTCGTTGATTCTCTATCCAATACTTTGGAATTTTCAATCGAAGAAAAAGAACTCGAAACCAATAATTTCAGTACTTATAACAAAGAACTAGACAAATGTGAACCACCAAGCTGGACGGAAGAGAGCAAAGAAATAATAATAACTAATGATTCTCTTGATCTTACATTTCATTTAGAACTTAAAACCGATCTAGATCGTTCAGGGTCCGGTGAAAAAAAGTTCCGAGATGTACTGTTCCTCTGGACAGTATCTCACCCGGCTAAAGATGAAAACACCAACTCATCAGAGGATTCCGATAACATTATCGAATCACGCCATTCATTATTTCAGTGTACAGTTGATCCTAGAACTTCTCAATACAGTTCTATTTCGCTCCCGGCAGACAGCTTGATGATTCTAGGACGAACCTTTTACAAAGTATACCGCCCAGAACTTCATGGAATAAAAAAAGAATACTCCATTTTTTTCAATTTTGAATTTGGTATACTTGGATTCCGAGATTTTCAAAGTAAAGCATGGAGATTTTCTCACTACACTGATTAAGCCAATGAAAAATCTAATCGCCATATTCATTTTGACATCCATCAACCTTCACAGCTTCGCCCAAACCATAGCTGTCAACGAAAAACTAGAACTCCTAAAAACTGACTCCACTGATTGGACCTATCCATGGCATGTCATCAAACACAAAGACGGACATTTTGAAAACACTTTTGGATTGCCAATTACTCAAAGTGATACCGCCCATGTCCTAAAAAACGCTCAGGTTTTTGTTTATATTTTGAAGGACCTCAAGGAAGTTAAATACCGCATTCCGTTTGCTGAAGCAACAATTGATAAGGACACCATTCTTATTGAATTAAATGATGAGAGCGCTTCAAATTTTGAGGGTTTATCTATTAAGATATTTGAAGGTGAATTCGAATTGGAATATCACAAGGCTTACATCCAGATGTTGGCAAATATAAAAGTTGAGTTCCTTGAACAAAAGGTCACTCTGTCTCAAAGTCACTTTGAAGTTGGAGAAGAAATTAAAGGCGAAGTATTCGTCATTGTAAAAGAGACGGTAGAATGGCCTGACCAAACTGTTGAAATAATCGAAAAAACCATCAGAGGATCATTTGTCACAACGCTATCCTTAAAAAAAGGGATAAAATGAAAAAAGATTCAAACACCTTCTAACTTCTGCAATCCTTGTTTTGCTTTGTAACATCTCAGCAAATACTCAAATCATTATCAAACCATTAAAATGGGTATTCACTTTAAATCTGGGCCAATTTTACCATACTGGAGGATTAATCTAGTTTTTAGAGACAAAAAAGCTCCTCATTTCTGAAGAGCTTTTTCTTATCTTAAATTTCCTATTGTGGTTATTCTCTATTTATTGCTTAACAACTTTTATCACCTCGTTAATATTCTCACTTTGAATATTAACGTAATAAATTCCATCTGATAAATCGCTGATATCTATGATGACTTTCTCATTCACGTCTGTCAATTGACGAATAATTTGTCCTTGAGTATTCAATAAAGAGATTTTCATCAATTCATGAATCATTACTGTGGTTATCGTAAACTCATTATTTGTTGGGTTTGGATAAAGCAGGATCGATTCTACGTTATTTTCTATCAATCCGAGTCCATCATTATCATTTAAAGTAATGGTATGCGAACTATTTGTTCCCATCACAGCACCGTTAGTTGGGTTTTGTAAGTTTAGGACTATGTTTTCAACTGACTCTGCAGTAATGTCATCAATTATACCGAGAACAACAGTTTGTGTTGAACTCGAGCCGCCTGGGAATGTCACAGTCGTTGGAGTAGTGTATGTAAAGTCGGAACCAATAGTTGCCGTTGAAGCTCCTAGGGCTACATCTACACTTGTTGGGTTTGCATCTTCATTCAGTATCATTACTTCAATGATCAAGGTTCCGGCATTTTCATTGACCGTAACAGATGCTAAATCAAAGGATACACTTGTACCAACTACGGCATCATTATCTATGATCGTAATCGTCTGAGTTCCATTTGGAGTGACTACTGAAGCATTGGTAGGATTTTGCAAGTTCAGTACAATAGTTTCACTAGATTCTAAGTTTATGTCATCAATGATAGACATTGTAACAGTTTGTGTAGCTGAAGATCCTCCTGGAAAAGTAACCGTTGTTGGTACGAAGTTAAAATCAACTCCAGAAGTGGCAGTAGATACGCCAAGGGTTACGTCAACTGAAGTGGGGCTGGCATCAGGATTTGAAATCGTTACGTTAGCAGTAACCGTTCCTGCATTTTCATTGAAGGTAGCTGAAGCAAAATC
>JBLFXO010000109.1:0-10261 GCA_047609865.1 Arenicella sp. | reverse complement strand
TATATCATTTGGTCTAAGAAATTAGGCAAGTCCTACGTGGGAACAACAGACGACTTTGACAGAAGGTTAGCTGAACATAACAACAATTACTATGACAACACCTTCACAACAAAAGGAATTCCATGGAAAGCCCACTTAGTAATTGACAATTTAACTTCAAAGCAAGCATTCGCAATTGAAGAACATATCAAGAAGATGAAATCAAAAAAGTATATTGAGAATCTGGCTAAATTTCCAGAGATGATAGATAAACTCAGAAAAAGGTTCGATCCCGATAGCTATCGGGACTAGAAGAGGAGCGAAAAATCCCGATTTCATTTGAAGTCGGGATTTTTGTTTTTTATGGATGGAAGTGTTTTCGGTTTATATCATTTGGTCTAAGAAATTAGGCAAGTCCTACGTGGGAACAACAGACGACTTTGACAGAAGGTTAGCTGAACATAACAACAATTACTATGACAACACCTTCACAACAAAAGGAATTCCATGGACAGCTCACTTGGTAATTGACAATTCACTCTCATCAAACCTGCAACGAAGTCCAGAGTAGATTTGGGTATAAAAATCAAAGATCAAGAGCCAAAAGGAAAACTAGAAAGTTCAGGGCCTTTCGGATCAATGTGTACTCACCGAATTCAATTGAACGATTTATCAGACATTGACCAAAAAGTAAAGGATTGGATGAAACTAGCTTATGATAAGTCAGTTTGATTTGAATTCAGCACAGACACTAAATAGAATATTCTGACGTTTCTATTCAAATGGAGCGACCAACATACCCTTTTTCCATTCGATACACCTTCCTCTCGTTCTTTTTGGGCATAGGATTATTATTTCTATTGGGATACATTGATTTTGAAATTATCACTCCTATTCTATTGCCAGAAGACCCCTGTTATTTTCACATTCACAAAGTTCCATGGTGGGTAGATTTCTTCTATATGTGCGCAGGATGTAACGGTCATCCAGACGGCTCTATCAAGCACTTATTATTTTTATTAATAGTCAGCTTTGCAATGGGTAGGTTTATCGCTGTGAAAATCAGAAAGTTTAAGGCAAAAAAAAGAGCCAGCACATAAGTACTGGCTCCTTGGTTAAACCGAATAATCTAAATTTTAGAGTTTTTTCATATTGGTTATTCCAAATCTTACACCATATTGTAAATGGAGGGCATTAACTAAACGCTTAAAAAACCGATAGGTTGGAAGATTTAGAAAATTAATTTTTTTATTGATTAGCTCTCTACACAAGTAATCGTCACTGATTGAGAAATTCCGTTCCCTAAATCTTGAGTTACGTCTAATTCTGCTGGTGCATCATCATATTCGTCTCCGCAATATTCTTCAGACACGCTTGTAGAAATTGGAAAAAACCCAGTATTCTGTTCAGTTTTGGTTGTACATGTTTGACATTTCTTGCATGACGTGAACCCGGCAAGACCAACAATGGCAATTAAAATAATTTTTTGATTTAACTTTCTCTTTTCTAGGCATGAATTGCGCCAAATGTAATAGAAAATTTTTGCATAAAAAAAGAGCCCTCTAAATTAAGGGCTCTTCTTTATTTTACTTCTATATTTTCTAGAACAAATCGTGTTCTAACTCTTCTAAAACCTTAGCCGTTTCATCACCTGATGAATAGCCTTTTTCAGTTTCATTTTCAATTTCAGAATATTCAAAGTCTACTTTCTCCCCTTTCGAAGGTCTAAGAATATTTGTTTTAGAAACATTCAATCTGATTTCAGCTTTTATTGACTGATCATCTTGAAGGTATCCTTTCGCAAAAGGTGTTCCTACTATTTCTACGAGAGTTCCTTTAGTTAGAAAATCTAAGATTCTCATATTGCCGCCATCTTTTTTCCAGATAGTGCAATTTACCCAAGTAGTTTTTGTGCGTTGTTCGCCTGTTCGTTTGTCACGCCAATTCTTGTTATGTGCAACTGGGAAATTGACAGCAATTACCCCTTTGTCCATGTTTTTAATGATGGCGTCTTTTCCAATGTTTCCAATAAGTCGAGTTTCAAATACGGTAGCCATAAGTTTGTAAATTAGTTCATGTATAAAAGCAATTTAAGGCAATTATATCACTTATGCAATTAATATAGAGTGTTTTAGCTTAGGGGTATTATTTGACTGCAGAAATGAAGGCATCCTTGAATCCATTGCTTTGAACATCCTTCAAAGCATTCTTGGCCTCTTTCTTTGTTGCGAACTGTCCTGCGAAATATCGATACTTATAAGAACTTTCTGTTTCAATCAACCTACGCTCAATCATTAGACCTAACTTTTTAAATTCCGGTATATCAGTGTCTACTGGATCAATGGATGCCATGATTTGAATTTTAAAGTTCGCCGAGCCTTCAACGTTGACTTCTACATACTCATTTTCTTCACTTTCAACTATCGGAGGGTCTATATTCACATCAGGGAATTTGTACTTAATGAAATCACGAGTCGCTCTAAAAACAGCAGAAGCAATAATCTCTTGACCGTAAACAGAAGCTAGATAAGATGCCTCAGTGGTATTAGTTATAAATCCGCACTCAACAATTACTGTCGGAATTTTAGTGAACTTGAGAATCTGTAATGAATGTCCGAGATCAGCAGATGTCTTTACTCCTCTGCTATGTCTGCCAGCTCTCTTTTTAAACTGACTCTCGATAAGTTTAGCCCATTTATGAGAATCTTTGGCGTCATAGTTATGTATTAATGTTTCAGTGCCGTGAATGGCAGTATTTGGATTTCCGTTAACATGAATGCTCAACATGAAATCATATTTGCCAGAATTCGCTTGATCCACTCTTGCATCTAAACTAGGATAGGAGTCATCTTCTCTAGTAAAATCAACTATTACATTTCCCAAATTGTGCTGAAGATAACCGCCAACCTTTTTGGCTATTGCCAAAGTCAAGACCTTTTCTTGCAGACCAGAACTTTGAATAGGAAGGTGCCCTGGATCTGAACCACCATGACCTGCATCTACCAAAATGGAGATATTATCCTTTGCAAAAGCAAACGAAGTTAATCCCATCAATAATATTAAAACTATACTTCTCACCACTTCAAATTTAATCTTCATTCATCCTACTTATTTAACCTATTCAAAAACTAATCCAAAGATGATTGTTGAAATTGAACTATTTTTGGCCCATGGCATCCAACGAACAACAACTATTCTATAGACCAGTCATTGGTCGACTCTATATTATTTTCGGGATTCTGTTTATTGGTATTTTCATAATGGGGCTGATCATTTTGCAAGATTGGACGAACATCATATATGCCTTGGCCAGCTCATTTTTAATCTATATTGGATATTCTGTCTTGAAAAAACCATACGCCTCCTATTCTGAAAAAGACGTTGTTTTGTACTCTTTTTATGGAAAAACAAGAAATAATCACACCTTTTTAACCAAAAAAGACTTAAAAGTTACCGAAAACAACATTTTCTTAAATGATAAAAAATTGAAAATGAACAGTTGGTTTTTGCGTCCCGCAGATTGGAGAAGACTGCAGGAGTTTTTTGATACCGAAGAAAACGTTAAGCTGCTTTCTGAGCTTCAGGATTAACATCTTCAACATTCGCCATCAAAGAATAAAAGAGTGCGAACAAACTTATTCCCGCTTGTGTCTCAATTAAATCTTGGAATAGGCAAGCAATGAACAATACGAAGAAGACTCCCCAAAAGAACACATCCTTCTGAGTTCTTCTCTTAATCACTGAAAGGAAAAAGAATAAAAACAGCACTATTCCAATCAAACCATGTGAAATCCAAAATGTTAAAAATTGACTGTGCGCCCTGTGTTGGTTTTCTATAGTTAGCTTCGTTTCAGAGCGTACGTATTGTCTTTCAAATTCACTTTGTACATCACCTATCCCCACTCCCAAAAACCAATTGGAAGCTATTATTGAGAAGGCCGCCTTAAAATGTTCAAGCCTTTGCAATAGAGATTGGCCGTTGGGATCACCTCCATTGCTATAACTATCATATTGAAATAGAAATTCATGAAACTTTGATTTAAGACCTGAGTTACTTTCAATAGAGGTGCAGCCATTTTCAATCAAAGCAATTTCTGAATCCTGCAGTTCGTAAACGCCTACGGAATCTTTATTCATTCCTTTCGAAGTCATGTATCTAAGAATAGTTCCAAACATAGGTTGCCCCTTTCTATCCAAGGAGTCATAAGCAATCACGCTTCTTTTGTTCCATTCATTTTCTAACTCTTCTGCTTGAACATACATCCAAACCAAGTTGCCATTTTCCCTTTCATCCAAATCAAAAGCATGCATGTACATCCTGCCATTAACTGTTTTCAGCTCTACCTCATCAGGACTTAAAGTCACCGGTGAATGATAAGATGTTATTCCCTCTTTGACAATTCCAAAAACCACAACAACTAAAGTAAAGGCCCCCAATAAAAGGGTTCCTCTAAGAAATCTACTTTTAATTTGATACATGGTAAATGCACCAGTAACGATTCCTACAGTAGCTAGAAGAACGTACCCGTTTATAGTTTGTGATTTAAGTGTGTAGTAAGCTAGCCATAGAAAGATTGGAGTTAAAATATACCAAGCTTTCTTCTTCACATTAAAGAGGTATAGGCAAGCAATCATTCCCAAAGCAATGAGCACTGCATAACGAACATGAGAAATGAAAAAAGACATCTCTCTTATATCACCCGAAGCGGCCAAGACAACATTGAACCTATAGAAATTAATGAAGCTAGTCAGCAATAGGATACCTAGAAATAAAATGAGTAAAAAATTGAGCACCTTTTTTTCTGTCCTCACCGCCGTGCCCATCACTAATGGAATTACAAAGAGCGGAACTTTTTGAGCAAAGTCTTTTTGTGCATAGGCTAGATCTTCTGTCCAAATTAAACTTAAGAAGCCGAGAATAAAAAAACCATAGAGCGCCCAGAGCGCTTTATTGTTTTTGAAATTTGCCCAATACAATTTGAATTTTGCCTCAATAAGCCAATTGGCGATTATCCAAATAGCACCAATACTCATCAACGTATTATGAAGGCACACGCCAATAACTAGAAGGACTAGGGCAGTGATGTTAAGGTAATAATGGGCTGGGAGTTTAAGCCACTTATCAAACATTGAGCATTATTCTTGGATGTTGAGTATGTCGTTATAACGCGACTTATCATTTAATATTTTAATCGACTCAATAATGTACGGATCATCAGGCAAACTATGAGAAATTCTTCCTTTTTGAAAATGATATCTTACAACAATTTCGTCTTCTAAAATCTCCAAGATTTCCTTTTTGAATTTCTCTAAATCACGTTCTTTAGATGGCTTAAATTTCTCCATCAATTGATCATATTCAGACTGAGCATCACCCATAAAATTTTCGTCCTCAGCAGTTTCTTTTAGTTTCTCCATTAAGTCACCTGATGCAGTTGAGTATTCAAATTCTTTTGCCAAAGCGAAGGTCTTGAACTCTTGATATTGAACATCTGAAATATGGAATTCTCTTGGAACTGCAATCGATTCGTTCTCTGCTCTAAACTTGGTAGCGAATTCAAATATGATATTACTTAAAACTAAAGACATAGTTAGTCTACTATACCTTGGAAGGTCAATCAAAACTTCTGGATCAATTCCGCGACCATCAGCTACGTCACGTCCGTTTGAAGTTTTAAACTTCTTAATAAGAGAATCAGAAACTGCAGAAGCCTTGTCACCTGTTTCTCTATTTGAATAATCTAATTTTTGAATACATCTACCTGAAGGAGTATAGTATTTTGCGATCGTCACTTTAATTTTTGCTCCGTATTTTAAATCAAGTGGACGTTGAACTAATCCTTTTCCATAAGATCTTTCACCAACAATTACTGCTCTATCTAAATCCTGCAAGGCACCTGACACAATTTCACTGGCAGATGCAGAGTTCTTATTTACCAAAACTGTAATTGGCATCACTAAATCTTCTGGTTTGAAAGGAGCTGCATAAGTCACATCTGAACGCGACTCTCTCCCTTTCATTGAAACAATAATCGTCCCTTTAGGCACGAACATATTCACAATCTTCACTGCTTCAATTAATAATCCACCTCCATTATTTCTAAGGTCGAAAACCAACTTCGTCATTCCTTTGTTCTTCTTGAGATCAACAAATGCTTCAAGCACATCCTGATGAGCCGTTTTAGTGAACGAATTCAATTTTATGTATCCAACATCCTCATTAATCATTCCGCTGTATGGAACAGCTTTTAATTTCACTTCTTCTCTTATAAGTTCCTTATCCATCAACTCACCTTGTCGCTTAATCTTCACATTTAACTTGCTGCCTGGCTTACCTTTTAGCTTATCTGAAATCTCTGAAGTCTTCAATCCTTCAACACTTCTACCGTCTATTTCTATGAATTGATCACCCGCATATAATCCAGCTTTCTGTGCAGGGAATCCTTCATGAGGTTCTGAAACTACAACCTTATCTCCTTGTTGTTGAATCAAGGCACCTATTCCGCCATACTGACCAGTGGTCATTAATTTATAATCCTCCATTAATGATTCGGGAATATAAACTGTGTAAGGATCCAACTCTTTAAGCATTGCATCAATGGCAACCTTCATTAAATGGCCAGGATTGGCTTCATCAACATAAGAAATATCCACTGTTTTATATACCATCTCAAAGAGTTCAAGATTTTTATAAATCTCAAAGTCTGACGGTCTTTCTTCTTGTGCAACCGCAGCAAAGGCTGACATAAACGTCACCAGAACCAATAATCTCTTTATCATTTGCTTCATACTTTCTCTTCTAATTCTTTTAAAACTAGCTTTAATTTAGATTCCAATAAATTAAAGTCTTCATTTTCTTTTCCTGTATAGATTAAAAACAATGCCAAAGAAGTTTCTTTAGCTTTCAGCTTATCTAAAAGCGACTCTTTATTCAATCTATAAATTTCTTTTAGTTGTCTACGTACTCTATTACGTTTTACTGCACTTTTAATATTCCTTTTCGGAACTGTGATGACAATTTGAGTTCCACCTTCTTCACGTTTCAAATATTTTAAACGAAATGGGTGAACTTTAATCAATTCTCCCTCTTGAAATACTTTATCAATTACAAGTCGACTTTTAATTCGTTCAGATTTCGGAAATTTTGGCATCTCTATTCCTCCTCAATTATTCCTTTTTGCAATTCAGCATCTACTCTTTCTAACTCGGCATAAAAAGGAGCCCCATAAGCTCTCGTCAAGGGCTCTTTTAAAAACTTATATACGGAGACTTTTAATTCTTCTCCTAATTTACAAGCATCACTACAAATTGGCCATCTGTCATAATTCAAACTTGTAAATGATCTGTATTCTTTCACTCTGATTGGATATAAATGACAAGAAATTGGCATGTTAAAGTCAATAGCTCCAGCCTTATGTGCTTGTTCAATCGTACACATATAAATTCCGTCATCCCCTTTCGTTACGAATGAGCATTCCTTTGTTGGATTAAGAGTCGTGACTGGATCATTTTCGCTATCCATATAAAAGACACCTTTCTCTTCAACTTGCGCTTTACCTTCTTCTGTCATGAAAGGCTTGATTGCATCAATATTATCTTCTAATTGATTGACCTCTCCCATAGATAAAGGTGCTCCATCATCTCCTTCAACACAGCAAATACCTTTGCAAGCACCTAAGTTGCAAACAAATTCTTTGCTGAATAACTCGGTAGAAACCAGCTTATCTTCAATCTCAATGATCATGGTACAAAGTTAATATTTAGCATGAATGTAACTTATGAGGGGCATTTATTGTTTTACCTACAAACCCATATATGAAATTAGTCTTTTTTTGTCTTCTGTTTTCTTTGTTTCACTTAAGCTTTGGACAAACTTTTGATTATAAGTATTTCAGTGATTCCACCAATCTCGACCTAGATCTAATTGAAATAACTTCGGATGGCGGCACTATTGGTATTGGAGATAGCGTTTTGTTAAAAACAGACAATCTAGGAACTATCGTATGGGCAAAACAAATTGATAGTAAAGATATTTTGAGCCTTGATTTAGATTCTGATGATAATATTTACTTTCTATGTCAAGAAGAGGATTCGGCAGGATATAAATATTCTAAGATTTCTAAACTTAATCCTGATGGCTTCCACATGTGGACTAAAAATATTGGAAACGGTTTTGATGAAGTAGAATATTTTGATGTTTTTCTTGAGAACGATTTTGAATTTTATGCGGGAGGAGGGATGAAGACGGATTCAGTATGGCACAATATTGTGAGCAAGTATAATTATGCCGGGACAGAAATATGGACTAGAAGATTGTTTCATTATTATGGCGACTTCGTAGGAAAAAATACAGACATTATAAAAATTGATCAAAGTCCTTCAGGAAAACTTTTCGCCCTAGGAACTCTGGACACAGGTGCAGTCGTTTACAAATTCAATTCTGATGGCGGATGGCATTCCTTTGAAGCGTACAATTTTAAGGACAGTCTTATCCCCATAGATTTAATTGCAAATGACATTGATGACATACAAATACTATTTAATACTTATAGTTTTCTCAATCATTCACCCGAGCGTACAACTGTGAAAATGCAAATTAACGAATACATGGACATTCAGTCATCAAAAGAATATTCTATTGATGGCAGTCATTTGGAGGGCCAGGATCTAGAGGTCTACAATGAAAGTTGTTTCATTTTAGCCAATGAAACTAGTTCTTTTGGAAGAACATTAATTCAGAGAACAAATTCGGCAGGTGATCATGACTTAGCAAAGCTGATGCAAGACCAAGATGTACCCCAAAAAGGTTTTGACTTGGAAGTGATGGATGATTACTCAATCAGGATGACCTATGATTTCGAACCAGATTACGAGAGCGTTTTGAGTCAAAGTAATCATGCAATGCAAACCAACTGCAGTTCCTACTTTGATGAGATTGAAATAATGGACGTCACAATGACCCAACATTTGGCAACAGGGTTAGTCTTCAGTGCCGCCTATCCAACAATTCAGACTGGCACTTTTCTGTCTCAAGAGTTGTCCATTTTGATGGATGAAAATATGTGTGAAGGATTCTCACAAATTGAAAATAATGAAACCTCAATCAATATCTATCCAAATCCAGCTACAGACATTATCCACCTAGAATCAAACGATTCCGAATTTGAGTATACTATTTATTCTCTAAAAGGTAAACTGATGAACACTGGTACAGAAAACACATTGGATGTCTCTGATTGGCCAAATGGAATTTATGTGTTAAAGTTTCAAGATGATTCAGGAATTCAAAACTTTAAATTTACAGTAATTCATTGAGCATAAAAAAAGCCCTTCCAAGTCAATGAAAGGGCTTTTAAACAATTATTTTCTAATTAGTTATTCAAAGCCTCAGCTCCACCAACAATCTCTAAGATTTCATTAGTAATTGCCGCTTGACGTGCTTTATTGTAATCTAATTTCAATTCTTTATTCATTTCACCAGCATTATCTGTTGCTTTATGCATTGCAGTCATACGTGCTCCGTGCTCTCCAGCAAATGATTCAAGCATTGCTGAATACATCTGAACTTTAAGCGACTTAGGAATCAATTCATCAACAATCTCTGTTTTAGAAGGCTCAAAAATGTAATCAAGATTCGCATTCGCTTTTTCCCCTTCGTTCACTACAGGAGGAAGAATAGGTAAGAACTGCTCTGTTGTAACTATTTGAGTTGCAACATTTTTAAAGCTGTTGTAAACTAATATTACTTTATCAATGTGTCCATCAGTATATGCCTTCATTATTTTCTCGGCAACTGGAGCAACATTATCAAATCTAAGGTCATTCCAAAGCTCTTCTAAGTGTCCTGGTAAATATGATCCTTTAATATTGAATTCAGTTTTTTTAAAAACATCATTTGCTTTTTTTCCTACTGATAATACAGAGACATTTTTTCCAGCATACTCATCACGAGCAAGCTTCATTGTAGCCTTAATCACATTATTATTGAATCCTCCACAAAGACCTCTATTCGAAGTCACGCAAAGGATTACAATATTATTTACTTCCTTATTAGATGCAAAGTCATTTTCAGACATGTCTAATGAAGAAGACAAATTAGATAGGATCTCTTGTAACTTGTTTGCGTAAGGGCGCATTTGCGTATTCGCATCTTGTGCTCTTTTCAATTTAGAAGCCGATACCATCTTCATTGCAGATGTAATCTGCATTGTCGATTCAATCGAAGTAATCCTATTTCTAATTTCCTTTAAGTTAGCCATAACTCTTTTCAGATTAAAGACTA
>JBLFXO010000108.1:0-10271 GCA_047609865.1 Arenicella sp. | reverse complement strand
GAGTTCCAGCCATCTTCAGCCATTTGAATCTTTTGCTTTGCAGTTTCTAAAGTGAAAGGAGGTAAGGGGAGTTTTTGTTCCATGGTTTGATTCGATTGATGTGGATTAAAGTTAGTGATTTCGACAGGAACGGAATTTTTAATTTTCTTGAACGTCATTGATTGCAACTCTTTGTATTCAACTGCATCAATTCTTTTTGCGATAATCTAATTTGTTTTTCTCTTCCTTTTCTCTTTGGTTTTTGAAGGCATATATCTCGCCCATTCCTTTAACAACAAAAAAGGCAATAATCAGCACGAAAGGCTCCGTCAATTTAACCAGGAGGTTACCTTGGCCTATTAATAATATAAGTGGAAGCAATAATCCTTTATAAGGTTGATTCACTTGATCTTTCATTGATATGTGCTCGAACTCTTTTTTTCGAATGAATCCATATATGTAAACAACTATTGAGATGATTAAAATTGCAATTAATGAATAAAGGATGTCCGCCCTTGAAATCGTAAAACCGCTTATTCTTTCATCAATTCTCGATCCTTCATATACTCCAAACTGTGTCTGTACAACAAATGCAAAAGCTATAATGAGAAGAAGGTGGCGGATAAAAAACCAAATTGAATAGCCGATTTTTTTAGGCATTGATGGCACCTTTTCATAGTATTGACCTTTTTGTGAGAGGATAATTTTTGGAACATTGAAAAGGCCAACAACAAATAATTCTAATATCATAATGATGAAGAGGTCCAGAATTCTCCATTCATTATAGATCGCATACAGCGCAATGAGAGCATTAAATACAATTATTGTGATTACCCGTGCTGAGCGCCAATACGTCATGCTAATTAATCTTCTTGCTTTGAAGGACACTTTTCTGTCCCGTGTGTACAGAATACGCAGCAATCGTTTCCTTCAGGATGCATGATTTCTCCGCAAGAGGTGCATTTATACTTAATCAAACAGTAATCTTCAGGTAGTTCTTCAATTTTCTCAAATCCACATGATGGACATTTAACGTTAGACAACTTTACCTCGCTAATTGGTTCGATTTCTGTCGCCTCGATACTCAAACTATCGCCTGGAGTGATACTTGACTCTTCATTATTTAATTCAGAAGCACACGCAAAGAAAAAAGGGAGAATACAGATAACTAACGATTTTCGTGTAAATTTCATAAGGCAATTCTTTTAGTCAATTGAAGAATACAATATTACTTCTTCTTTTTAGATTTTGGCAAAAGGTTTTCTTCATACACATGAATCCATTGTTGAGCAGTCACCCTCTTCATTAACTCCCCAATGAGTTTATATGGAATGTCATCCATCTTCTTAAAAAGGACACAACTTTTCCCATATCCAGCTTTTGTGAAGTGTGTTTAGGATATTCATCAACAAACCAATTTAACAATTAGGGGTCTGAAGAGTAGGCAACATATTGCTTAGCTTATCATCCTATTTTTTAGCTTTGGTCAATTGCTTTAACATGCCCTTAAAAATTAACCCATGAAATGGTAGTACGGCAAACCAATACAGCCGGCCTTTTAGACCTAAAGGCCTAAAAGTCGCCGTTTGTTGTAGTTGACCATTGAGTACTTTAAATTCTAGCCAGGCTTCGCCAGGTAATTTCATCTCAGCAAATAGTAGCAATCGACCTTCTTCTTTATTGGCATATAAAACCCTCCAAAAGTCAATTGTATCTCCCACATTTATGGATGTTTGACTTGTTCTGCCTCTTCTTAGTCCCACACCTCCAACTAATTTGTCCATAAAGCCTCTTATGACCCAAAGCCAATTGCCATAATACCAGCCCGTTTTGCCTCCAATACTCCAGATTTTATTTAAACAGTCTTCATGCTGATCAATCTTCTTTTTTCGATCATCTTTAAAACATCCGAACGAGGGTACTTGGATGAACTCTGAAATACTAAAATTTAACCCGCTACTTGAATATGAATCTTTCCAGCTAGAGAGAATTTCATTGTTTTCAATTTTTCTGAATGCTCTATTTAAAGAGGCTTTGTAATTTAAAGGTGTTATGTTCAATAATTCATTAATTCTATTGTCTCTGCAAACAACTTCTACTTTCATGCTGTGAACTAAAGAAGTTGCTAGTTTATATGAGGTTGAGGTCACAAAATAAAGCCAATATGATGAGAGCTTAGGTGTCATTATTGGAACCACCAATATCCTCCGTTTTAAATTGCGTTCTTTACCGTAAGTCAAAAGCATTTCTTTGTAAGACAGTATGTCTGGTCCGCCAATATCAAAATCTTGATTGTAGGTTTTTTTATTAAAAATAGTCTTAGTGAGCAACTCAATGACATCTGAAATACCAATCGGTTGACATTTGGTATTCAACCATTTTGGAGTAATCATAAAGGGGAGTTTTTCAACAATATCTCTTATGATTTCAAAAGACGCACTACCTGATCCAATGATTATTCCAGCCCTTAATGCGGTGAAATTATAATTACCTTTCTCTAATTCAAGTTCTACATTTTTTCTTGAAGTCAAATGTTTTGATAATTCTGATTCATTAATGATTCCACTCAAATAAACCACATGCTTTACCTGTGTGAGATTTATGGCGTTTCTAAAGTTAATCGCCGATTGTTCTTCTAAAGATTTGTAGTCACCTGCTGATGACATGGAGTGCACGAGATAAAAAGCACCATCTATGTCATTAGGAATATTAGCTAATGACGACTGATCAAGCAAGTCTACTTTTATAATAGTAATGTTCTCCTTGATTGATTCGGGAGGGCTAAATCTATTTGTATCTCGGACACAACAGACAACATGATGTCCTTTTTCAATAAGTAAAGGAAGAATTCGCTTACCAATGTATCCTGTGGCGCCAGTTAAAAGTATTTTCATCTTCTATAACTAACAGTTGCCGTCAAGCTTTGTTTAAAATGAAGGTGTGTACTGCATTATATTAACCTTATCTGGCGTCTTTATCCTGATTCCAGTTAGGCACTTCTTGTGGCCTCGCATATGGGAATTCGTTAATTTTATTCAATTCATAGTAGCAGTTTAAACCTGATATCCCCACATTTTCAAGCAATCCCAAGTCGATATATCCCCGCTGATCTATTGCATGGTCAGCAATAACTAAATGTTGAATTTCTCCAACCACAAGTATTGTGTTGGCTGATTTTATTGGAATACTTTCAAGGTGTTTCAAAGCAATTTTCAAATTACTTTCTTTTACAAAAGGCGCTTTAAAATCAAAGAGATATTCTTTTGTTAATTCGCATCTATCAAATTCAGAAACTTCTGCTTCAAATTTGGCTGAAGTATAATGTGCTTTTTCAATAAAATTTGAGTGAATGTGATTGACTGTAAAGCAACCATTGGCTTGTATATTCTCATAAGTATGTCGCCTCACTTCAGAATCAGGACGTATAATAAAACCTAATGAGGCAGGGCTGCTACTCATATGTACAATAGAACTGAAAATGGCCAAGTTCGCAACACCATCAGTAGCTTCGGTGCCAATTAGATTCGCCGGCTTAATACCAGATACGGAGTTGATAATATTAAGGCGTTTGACCTTTGAGCTTTGCTCTAAATCAGATTTTGAAAAGTACATGCGTTATCTTTTTGAGATCTTATTATTTGATACCTGTCGTTGCATGGTTGATTTGAACCTTTTTATTTCAGGATTTCTTTTTTTAAGGTGCTTAAGGCTAACTCTGCTGTTTACTCTTTTTCTCCACAGTCTAAAACTAGATGGTTTTAAGGTTTTTCGCATGAGTTGAATTACCTCTTTTTCGTTCATATTGAATTGAAAAAGGATTGCTTCAAAAGGGGTGCGATCTTCCCAAGCCATTTCTATTATTCTATCGGTATCTCTAATTGACATAGGGAGAATTAAATTTTCAAACTTGACATACCGCCATCTACATGAATGATTTGGCCAGAAATCCAAGAAGCTTTTTCTGAGATTAAAAATGCAGCTGCCCGCGCAATATCTTCCGCGGTACCAATTCTTTTTAGCGGATGACGATTCGCATTTGCTTCGCGTTTTTGATCTGTATTTAATAAACCGGCTGAAAGCGGTGTGTCGGTTAAAGAAGGAGCGATAGCGTTTACTCTAATGGTTGGAGCAAATTCTGCAGCAAGTGATTTAGTGAGTCCCTCAATTGCGCCTTTTGAAACGGAGACTTGACTGTGGAAGTTAAAACCAGATTGAACGGCAACAGTGGAGAAGAGCAAAATAGAAGCATTTTCGGCTTTTTTTAGCAGAGGTAATACTGCTTGAATAACTTTTATGGCACCAATTACCTGTAAATTTATATCTTCTATAAAATCAGATGGCTTAAGCCTTTTAAATGGTTTCAAATTAATTGTTCCAGGGCAATAGACTAGTCCATCTAATTGATCTGGTAAAAAATCAAGATCAAAATCACTGGTAACATCTAATTCATGATAATGTACATGACCAAAATCTTCAGTTTTATTGCTGTTATACGTGCAGAATATCTGATTATCGTTAACAGCCAATTCCTTGACCAATGCTTTTCCTATTCCGGAGGAAGCACCTATTATGAGATAGTTTTTCATTATCTCAATAACAACTTAGAGTGTTACTTGTTCGGGTTTTCTTTAATTAATCCCATGCGCCAAGTTTATTCCTCATGACGTTTAGTATAAAGAGTAGTAGCAGATAAAAACACGCTTACTTTAGGATAGTAAGAGACTTAATTAATATGTTAGGGGCAGTTTTCTACTCCTTAATCCTTTTTTTTTAGGTCCATTTTCCGTGAAGAATTCTAGTTATTTCAATTTCGTTTTTACTTAAGTTTCTAAAGAAAATGACATGTCGATTTGCTCGAATTCCAAGTAAACCGTTAGTGATTTGATCGTATTCTTTTGCTGATTTTGGATTATCAGCAAGCTCCTGACAAATGTCCAGTAAGAAGTGATAATATTTGTCAGCCTGATTTTCCGACCACTTTATCTTAGTGTAACTCCAAATATTTGACAAATCTTCGACTGCCTTATTCGTAAGGAAATATTTTGCAATTCAATTATTTGTTAGCCCGCAGTGACTCGAGATGTTTTATCGGGTCAAAGTTGTGAGCAATTCCACTATCAATGCCTTCTTGAATAGCACTTTTTAGTGCTATTACTTTATATTCTTCGTTTTCGAGAAGGCGCAATGCAGCACGGATCACTTCGCTAACATTCTTTTAACGACCGTCTTTAATGTATTCATGAACAAATTCATCAAAATAATTCCCGAGGGAAATGGATGTGTTCTTACTCATAATTGGTATTATTTACAAATTCCAGTGATAATTTCTAATTAGTGAAAACTAGGTGTGGGATTTTCGAGCGTACCGGGATTTTTCTCATCCACTACCGAAAGCGTAACGCAGTTGTGCTACGCATTTGATTCCGAAAGCAGAGAGGGATTAAACGTGTAGATCGATTGTCTATAATGAAATTGTCAAATCTCGTTGAATATCAGGTTATTTTTTCACTTAGGCACAAAACTCCTCTTACCCAAGTTATTCGTGGTTTTGTGTTTGTCAAAAAATGAAAAAAAGTCAAAAGAGGTACATTTTTTGGAGTTTAAAATTATTGTCTTTGAGGTAGCTTTCGCCCTATCAGTATGCATTTCTCAATGTGCCCGGCTCAGAATTCTGTGCGGGTTGAATAAATTCTTAACGCCAATTATCAATCGAGCTCACATTTGACCAATTTTTTCGTTATTTAAAATACTTTTTTAAAAGCAAATAGTCAAAAAAAATCCTTTAAAGGGGAATTCTGAGTAACGTTTTTATAATGTTCTGAAAATCAAGTGTTAGTGATTTTTGTTTTCAGCTATTCTTTTTGTCTTTTTCCGCTAACAAAACGTTAGCATAAAGTAATTATTTTCTTTCCCGAAAAAAGGGGGATTTCCCCTAACGTTTGAGCAAAGTTGGCATTTTTAGATGCCGCCGTTAGGTGCGTTGGCAATTCCTGCGTGGAACCCCAAGAAACTGAACAAGCTAATGGGTGCTTTTTGCGCTGGACAAGGGAGGCAGTCAATTTTACTTACTTGTTAGGTTTCGTTTTTTACTACTGTTTTGGTCTTATAGTTTATTAATTTCTACCTGAAAATCATGACCGCTTAATAAATCAGCTCATTCAGATGTCGCTCCTGCAGCTTATTTATATAAGACTGGCAAGAGCGACAAGAAGAGACTGATAAGAATTTATTCTTTAACTAATTTGATGACTGACTTTTCCTCTCCAAAGTCTAATATTACAATATACAAGCCTGATGGCTGCTCAAGTGATAAGTTGATCTTTTCTGTATTTTCAAATCTTTTTTGATAGACTTGTTGACCCATAAAGTTCGTTATCGTTATCGTAACCAAAGCCTTGTTTTCATTAAGATCAATTGAGAAATTTCCTTCCGTTGGATTAGGATATGCCAAATAAACTTCTTCTGAGAAATCGAATTTTTCAACTGAAAGAATTGAACCGTAACAAGGAGAGAATCCTTCCATATACATCACATTCCAAGCTGTTAAATATCCAATTTTATGAGCCATCCAAGTACGCCATTCTGTTGAGTCTGTAGGTTCAGGCTGTCCATCTAATGCGCATTCACCTGTCAAAATAGTATACATATAGGTTGCAATGGCTTTGTTGACGTCATTACTTAAGTGCCAGTCATCACCAGTAGGGTAGATATCTACACCAGGAATTTCTTCTATCATTTGTGAGATGATTGTTCTTATGGGAACGTTTCTAGCTGAAGGAAGCTCTCCTTCTCTAACCATTTTAAGTGCGGCACCTAGGTCAGTTTCAACATCTGTTTCGTTGACGCGTTGATCAATTCCATATTGCATTGATGTATGGCCTGTTATCGCATTATCTTGTAATGGATATCCGAAGGAATAATCAAAAATTGAAGTATCTATTACGTAAAGATGTGATGTACCCATACTTGATCGTCCATAATTGAAGTGCACATATGGAGTATTACCATATTGAAGGGTTTTTTGATCCTGTGAAACAACCCATTGGAGTCCTCCAAGGATTCCATTTTCTGTGCTTGTACCACCATGGTTATAGATTAATGCAGTATCGGTTATTCCACAACTTTTGTAAGGAGAATTAAATGTAATTTCTCCTGAGTAATGGGTTTGAGATGAAGCATTACCAATTGTAGTATGTGTAATATCAGCAATTTCATCATCATAAACGTAGTCTGATGCAGACGCGCTTTGATTAGAAATGTGAGAGTAGATTGAAGCAGCACAAACAAAGGCTCCGTTGGGTGTAGGATGGGTAGGAGCAACATCTATTTTGTTACTTGGTAAGGCGTCCCATGCCAACCCTGAAGGAACAATATCTACAGGAACCTGAGCTCCATCTGCAGTTCGATAGGTGAATTCCTCAAAGTGACTGATTTCTGTATTATCTTTTGACCAAGGCATAAGCAATAGTGGCTTACCACCTCCGTCTGCGACCTTGTAGGCAATTTTGTTTACTCCAAGTGAATAAAAACCAGGAATACTCGATATCATATGAGGATCTGCCCCGATCACCACATAATCCCAATCTATTCCATTTTCTCCTTTTAAATTATCCATTCTAGCAGCTCTGTCATCAGGCCAGAAATAGTATTGAGTCAACGAATGGCAAAAATGGTCGACATTGATACCAGTCCAATCGTAAGCGATTCCGGTCAGTACTGTTTGCGCTCGATAAATATCTTCTGCTACCACATTTATCGAAAGTGATAATGAAGGATCATCAATCAATATATTTTCCAGTTCAGTGCGAATTTGGAAGGGAGAGAATTCTGATGAACTGTCTGAGATTGATTCTGTGGTTCCGATAATTAATATGTTTAGTTCTCCATCTCCATTGACATCTATTTGTCCGAATGAATTCAGGCAGAGAGCGGTTAAGAATGTCATTAATATTTTTGTTTTCATAATCAAGATTTAAATAATAATTAGTTTAAGGCATATTTGATCATGAAACGAATAGTAAAAAAAGAAGTTGTTTTTTGACACCTCTACAACACCTCTACAGTGATGTAGAAGTCAGAAAATCAAATGATTAATTAGATGTTCATTAAGAAGTGAGTTAGATCTTCTCCTTGATTCAAGCCTAGTTTCTTCCTCAATCTGTACCTACTCATTTCTACAGATTTCGGAGAAATGCCCTTTATTGTTGCAATTTCTTTAATGTTTAATCCAATTTTAATAAGAGCGCACAATTGAATATCGGAATGGGTTAAACCACTGAATTTATTTTGCAAAGTCAAAATAAATTTCTGATTTACAGTCTCTATATTTTCTTGCAAACCGCTTAGGTTTTCATTAATAGATTTTTGCTGAGCAATAAATGAAATGATATTTCTCTTTTGAGTAATTGCTTCAGAATCATCCAAAATTTCTAGGGATTTAACTTTTTCCAGAATTTCAGATAATAGCTTATTTCTCCTTCCAATGTCTATTGACAAACTCGTTAGATCACGACTTTTGTAGTCGAGATTTTCATTCAGTTGTTCATTGATTAACCTTTCATTTTGTAATTGACTGGCCTTTAACTCAGCTTCTATTTCTTCAATTTTCAAACGTTGTTCAAGCAATTCTTTTCTTTTAGTTGCTCGAGCTCTGTATCTCAAATAGATTAAAAATAGAATAAGGATCAATACTGAAAGCGAAAAAATCACCAATCTATTTCTAAGCGTTTGCAGCTTATTTTGATGGTTTAATTCTACAACTTTTAATTTTTGCTCATTTAAGGACTGCTCTTTCTCAATTGAAGCAATTGCAATTTTCCAATCTATCAAATCATTTGCTGGTACTTGTTGACTGATTGAGTCTTTAAAGGATAGATAATTCCGTAAGTCTTGATTTGACTTTTGAAAATCGCCTCTTTGTTCATACAAATCGCTTCTGTCAATATGTAGGTTCATTAAGGTGGTCATCATGTTGTTTTCAGTTGCAATTGTAAAGCTAGAATCATAGAAGGCAACGGCCAGATCATATTCATCTTTTAAAGTGTATATGTAGGCCATGTTCCCATAGTAATGGGCAAGGTTTGTTTCGTTTGGTGTATTCCTGTCAAATTCAATGACCTCTTGCATTAAAAACTTGGCAGAGTCTGGCAATTTAATTGTCAGATAATAGGCAATTAGATTAGACTTCAAGAAACTCTTCAATCTATCATTATCTGTGAATTCACTTAGCTCAATTGCCTTTTGATAATAATGTCTTCCCTTTTCTGGGTTTCCGGATTGGATATGACAACTTCCTATCATATCTAAAGCTGCGCAGGTCATGGTAGTATCACCAATAACTTCGTACACCTGCAATGATTTTTCGAAAGAGTATAAGCTCTGATCATACTCCTGAATGTGAAATTCAATAGAGCCTTTCAAAAAGTAGTTGTCTGAAATGAAATGATCTGTCTTGACAGCATTGGCTGTTAAGATTGATTTATTCACATGTTCTAATGCATTCAGGTAATTTCCACGAACCTTATAAACATGAGCAAATCCATAATGCAATAGGCAACGCTGAGAGGCACTAAATGTCGTGTAAGTCTGATAGAATTGTTTTTCCCAATAACTGACACTGTCATTACTTGCTTCGTAATCAATGCTCAAGCCTGACAACATTTCCTTAACCAATTTCTCACTTTGCTGACCAAACCCGGAGTTTAGACAAAACAAAGCAATAATTGTGAGAAATGATTTCATAGACCAACTCTAAATGAGATATAACGTTTGAGTTGTATGTTAGCAAAGTATAACCTTACCACTCATATTTTCATATAAATATAGTAAATGATAATCACAATAAAAGGGATAGGAGCGTTTGAGTAGGTACAATAATATGTTGATACCGTTCTTTAGATTGACACCCTTTTATTGTTTTCTTGAGAGCCTGAACTGGTACCTAGGTCCATAGTTTGATGAGACCGCATTAAAAGCGAGTATAGGCGAGGGAGAAAACAGTGATTTAAAATAAAATGGAATCAAAATTATTAATACAAGAATCAGTAGGGATTGATGTATAAAAAGCTACCCTCTCTTGGGGCCATTGTGGAATGCGTTCTGACTTGAGCAAGGAGTTCACTTTAGGAGAAGATGTAAGCAATGAATTGTCAGGTTTCAAAGCACTTTTAAAAGAGGTCTCTAAAATTACCAAGAGCGATTCAATTGTCTTTGTATTGGAGGCTACAGGAGTTTATCACGAGAAATTGGTTTACTATTTACATGGCTTAGGCTTAAAAGTAGTATTGATGCAA
>JBLFXO010000107.1:0-10391 GCA_047609865.1 Arenicella sp. | reverse complement strand
TTAAGTGATGTCAACCTTCAATTCGTTTGAGAAAGTGCCGTAACACATGCAAAATGCAAGGTCACTGATCCTGATAGCTATCGGCCCGCGAAGTGCCGTGCTTTTATTTGAAAATATCAATCGAGCCTTCGCCGAGCAAAACATAAGGCCAGTAGATCTACCTTATAATTTGAACCCAAGTTTTAACGACCCCATCATTTGATGTACCTGCAATCAAAAAATAAGTGCCGGCCGGTGACGGACGATTAGCGTATGTTCCGTCCCAATAACTATCATCATTATTGTAGTTTGGGGTTTCAAAAACAACATCTCCCCAACGATTGTATATCGTTACTGCATTTTGATCTGAAAGCAGATCTACAAAGTCTAAGACCAAATAGTCATTCACCCCATCAAAATTGGGAGAAAAGGCCAATGTACCTGATCCGTCAGCCTGACAATTGGGTTCTAAATTCAACCAGATAGAGTCTTCAACTACACAGTAATCTTGGGTGATTTCAACCTTATATAAGGTGGTTTCTTGCGGATAGACAATTTGCACAGGATTAGTCAAGTCGTCCGTAATCCCAGCGATCCAATTATAAGAATTACCGCCACTAGCAACTATTTCTATTTCGTCTCCAGCACAAAAAGTGGATACACTTGATACGGCATGTTCGTCAGGCGCTACCACTAAAATTGTTAGCGTTATGACATTGTTTACTTGATTAATACTATCGGTAGATGTGATGATAATGTTATATGTGCCTGGTGTATTCAGCATCACCCCTGTTTCAACCATTTCAATTACGTCTCCGTTGAAAACCGTTCCTTGATAAATCAAAGTAGTATCCATAAAAGCAAGACCTGTGGTTTCTTGAATCGTAAAACTGGGGTTAAATGATGGACCTGCTCCCACATTCTCAAATTCAAACGAAAAATCAAAAGGACTGCCCTCACAAACCGTATTAGGTCCTGAATAAGAACTAGTAAATATATCTTCTAATCCTCCCGGAGAACGATAAATTTTCCCAGATTGTCCGCAGATATATGCCAATTGATTTGATCTGCACGAAACACCAAAAATATGTCCTGCATTACCCGTAGGTGCAGGTGTCCAGTTCAGCCCTCCATCTGTAGTTTCGTAGATAGTGTTGTCTGTACCGCTTACAATTCCATAGCTATCATCTGCAAAATCTACGGCGTATAAATTTTCATTTGTTGGCAGTGAAGTTAAGGTCCAGCTCAAGCCTTCATCTATTGATCTTACTATTGTTCCAGTATCCCCTACAGCTACAATAATATCTTCAGTAATAGCACAAATACCACTCAGAGAATAAGGACTCACGGTTACCACACCCTGACTTACCCATGATAGGCCGTTATCGTCTGTCCGGGCAACAGAAGCTCCATTAACGGCATAACCTACGGTATCACTCGCAAATGAAATCCCAACAATAGACCCAAAAATGGGCATACTGATTGAATCCCAAGTATCTCCTAAATTATCTGAATACATCATCTCACTTGAACATCCGACAAAAGACCTGCCATTATTCCCCGCCATACTATTCATTAAACCACCATGTGAATAAACGAGATTCCATGATTGTCCTCCATTTACCGTCTTATAAGTTTTTCCCCAGTTTTCTGAGACCAATCCATTGTCTAAATCTTCAAAATGCACCCCTACTATTGTTGAAGAGGTGGGAGAATTAACCGCCTCCCAATTTGCACCTCCGTTAGCTGTTCGTGCAATTACACCTCCGTTCCCTACACAGTAGCCTTCATAGTCATTTATGAAGTACATGCCAGTTAATTGAACGGCAGTACTTGAGGTTTGCTGCGCCCAATTATAATTTTGAGCAAAAGAACCTAAGGGCGTCAGTAAAACTAAAAGAAGTATTCGTTTTAATATGTTCATTTGTCTAAATGTAATAAAAACAACTTGATAACTGTTTTCGATTAAATGAGCAGGAAAAGATTTACTAACAAAAAGGAAGTTGCTGTGTTAATTAGGTTGGAGGAAGAAACTTAATCTTTAGGACACTGAGTGTATGCCGATAAGTCCCGACTCTGATGGGAGGAGAAGTACCCAGAAAGTGAACTTAAAGGCTAGCACGCTGAGCAACGCCCGATTAACTTACCTTAAATCCCAGACACTTCAACAAGCTCAGTGTAAACTGCTAAATTGGCTCTTTCGCGTTTATACGCGAAAACCCAATACACATATATCATCCACCTGCTCGTAATCACCTTTCCACTCTTCAATAAAGGCATCCAATTTAGCTTGTTGATCAGGCATAGATTCATCATTGAACTTAATCAACAAGTCAATCATGTTCTTTGATTTGAGCTTCTTTCCTTTCTCACCACCAAACTGATCGGGGTAGCCATCTGTTGTTAAATAGACTTGATCTCCCTTTTGTAATTCAAAATTCTTAGAACTAAATGGTCGTGAGAATTCGAACTTGCCTATGGGTTGTTTATCTGCTCTCAATGAAACGTGCTCTTTATCACGGATAATCCAAAGTGAATTATTCGCTCCTGAAAATTGAAGGTCATTTCCTTTAATAGCGCAGAGCGTGATGTCCATGCCGTCTTTCACGTCTTCTTCAGATTTCTCAAACTCCTGAATGATGAGTTCTCTCACCTTATCTAAAATTTGAGCGGTATCAGTCAATTTCATTTCTCGAACTGCCCTATTTAAAGCGCTATTACATATTACGGATACCATTGCCCCGGGAACACCATGTCCGGTGCAATCAGCCACTGCTAAATAAGTCACACCTGCTTGTGATTCAATCCAATAAAAGTCCCCTGCTACAGTGTCTTTAGGTTTGTAAACAACAAAGTAATCTTTCAGTAGTTTGTCTAGCACCTTGACTGGAGGTAATATAGCATTTTGAATGCGCTTTGCATACCTGATAGAGTCTTGAATTTCTCGGTGCGATTCGCTTAGAGCTGAATGCTGAGATTCAATCTTATCTTTCTGTCTCAGAATATTAATCTCATAAAGTATGTTACCGCGCTTATAATGGAAGATCAAAAAGAAGCAGCCCATAAAAATAAGTAGCATATTGATTACGTAAACCAACTCCCCATGTTCACTTGACCTTACTACCAGTGGCACTGTAAAGTAATGAGCGAACTCCGCTATAAAAAACGCTATTACCGAGTAAACGAAAATGATGACGCCATAGATTACAGACCTTACCATAGCAAAGCCAAGTATTGAGAACAAGATTAGAAAGTATCTACCAGTCCCACCTTCAATTAGAATTCCAGAAATGAGTAGATGAGTTATCAATAACAAACACAATAATACAGCCGCTGTTTGATGTTTTGAGTTCTTAACGAAGAAGAAAAGTGATAATAGAGTTCCTAGTAAAATTGAGATTTGCGTCAATAAGGGAGCAGATCCTTGCTTAATGAAGATGGGTACATAAGTACACCCCATCAAAATAGCAATCAATAACAGTCTGTTGGTCAACTGAGCACGCCTCACTTGCGTGTCAGACATTTCTGTTTGAATACCAATGTTAGAGATGTTTTTCCAAAGAGTCATTTGATTTTGAGTTTCAAAGGGCGTCTCAAAATTAACAGAATTAATGGGTTTGTGGTTTTGTTTTGAGTCGGGTTGAGTTGAGTGGTTTCAATTATCGCCGATCTCCTTTTCAAACTCATACTTTTTATCATTACCATAAAAAATAAGCAAAAAGTGCTAGCCCCGATAGCTATCGGGGCGCGAAAGCTCGCTCAAATTAATCCGAACAAATTTCCAACCGAGAAATTATTTTCAATCATAATCCGCCTTCCAAAGATTGAATAAGATAGCTACATAGATCAATTTGATGGCCCTAAAGGGAAAAAACTAAAGTCAAAGTCATTCAAAGAGCTCTTGCTTTCCATATCAACCTTGACTTTAAAAAGACAAGGAGAGATGTTAGACAAAATCTTCAAAAAATGGAAAGGCGAATTTGACCACCTGGATGATGAGAGCTCGCACAGCGAGGGAAGTGTCGAGCGCATTTTGGAAAAATGGAGAAGCAAGACCGTCTGCGTTATGAGAGTTCGCGTTTAGCGAACGAACCAAATCGTATGACAGAAAGGAATTCAGATGCAATCTGGATTGATGATGAGAGCTCGCATGACGAGCGAAGGATCGAGTGCATTTTGGAAAAATGGAGAAGCGAGACCTATAGGTTACAGATAGTAATCATCTTAAAGCATATCACACATGGCTGTATTTGAGCTATCGCATAGTTAGTTTAATTTTAATACATTCGCATTTCTAAATCATTAGTAAAATCAACATGTTCAAGTTGCCTATTTTAATATTCTCCTTATTAATGTTTCGACTTGCAGTTTTCTCGCAAAGTGATGAAGACCAATTCAAGATTGACTCTTTAAATAATGTAGTTGAAAATGCTCAACACGACACTATATTGATCAAAGCGTGGAATTCTATCAATAGAATTATAGAGTATTCTGATCCTGAATTATATTTTCAACGTTTTAAAGAAATTGCCGAATTATGCAATAAAAACCGAAAGAAAGATATTGATAAGAACGAACGAGATTTTTATCTAATGCACGAAGGTGTTTCTTTCAATAGATTGGGATCAATTTATAAGACAAATAATGAAATAGAAAAGTCTATCGAATCCTTTAAAAGGAGCATGGCCGCTTTTAAACTACTGCATGACAACGAACGTTACGCTTTCTCCCTCAACAGCTTGGGCACAATATACAAGCGTCAAGGAAATAAAAGTGAAGCTATAAAATGTTTTACTGAAGCATATCAAATATGTGAAAAGAACAGTAATATAGAAGGGATGGGATATGGGATGCAAAACATTGGAGACATATACTCCAATCTCCATGAGGATAAAGGTTTAGACTATTACTTTAAAAGTTTAGTTCTTTTTGACAGCATCAATGATGAAGTTGGAGTTGCTCGATTGAACTTTTTGATAGGAGCTCATTACGCTGATTTTGATAAAATTGATAGCGCCAAGTATTTTCTGGAATTGAGCTCCGAACAATTTACTTCAAATGGTAAAAAAATGAACGTGGTAGCGCCATTAAATAGTTTAGCAATTATTCAAATGGATGAAGGCAATTACGAACTAGCATTGACCAACTTTAAGGAATGTTTACAAATAATGATTGATTTTAATAGCAGAAATAATCAGTCAGTCATCCTTTCAAACCTGAGTGATCTATATATTAAAATGGGCAATTACAAATTAGCTATTAGAGACGGAGAATTAGCCTTAGAACTAGCATATGAAAGTGGGAATGCTGAGAACATAAAGTTATCATCAAAAAACTTGGCAGAAGGCTATAAAGGTTCAGGGAATTTTAAAAAGGCTTTTGAAATGTTAGAAATCCATATGATGATGAAAGACAGTATAGATAGTCAAGATAATTTGGATGAAATAATTAGACAAGAATACAAGTACAATTATGACAAAGCACATGTAACGGATAGCATTCAGTTCGCCAAAGAGCAAGAAATGGATGATTTGATTTACCAGAAAAAAATTGAAAAAGCGACTCAACAACGTTATTTTCTTTTTGGAGGATTGATGTTAGCTCTCATTGGTGGAGGTTACATCTTTACTCGCTTACGAATGATCAGTAAACAAAAAGCAATTATTGAAGATCAAAAGATACAAGTAGATAATTCTCTCCTGCTACTTGAAGAGAAAAGCAAAGAAATTACAGATTCGATAACATACGCCAAGAGAATACAACAAGCCATTCTTCCACCTCAAAAAATCATAGATGTATATCTGAAAGATTCCTTCATTTATTACAAGCCAAAAGATGTCGTTGCCGGCGATTTTTATTGGATGGAAAAGGTAGGAGATGATGTGTTTTTCGCTGCGGCAGACTGCACAGGTCATGGCGTCCCCGGAGCAATGGTGTCTGTCGTTTGCAATGGCGCTTTAAACAGGTCTGTTAGAGAATTCAAATTAACAGATCCAGGTAAAATATTAGATAAAGCCAGAGAGATTGTAATTGAAGAATTCAATAAATCTGACGAAGTAGTTAAGGACGGAATGGATATCGCTCTTTGTAAAATTTCAGGATCAACACTTTCTTATTCAGGTGCACATAACCCTCTTTGGATTTTGCGAAACGGTGAATTAATTGAAACTAAAGCTGATAAACAGCCAATTGGTCAATTTGTTGCTGCTAAACCTTTTACCACACACACTACTGAACTCCAAAAAAATGACTTGATCTACATTTTCTCTGATGGCTACGTGGATCAATTCGGTGGTGAAAAAGGCAAAAAACTCAAATCCAAATCTTTTAGAGAGCTATTGCTGAAAGTGTCATCATTGAGTTTGAACGATCAAAAGAAAATGTTAGATGAGAACTTTGAAACTTGGAAAGGTGAGTTTGAACAAATAGATGACATTTGCATAATTGGAGTTAAAATATAAGCATGAAAGTTATAACCCTACTTAGTACCGTTGCCCTTACCATTCAATTATCTGCTCAAAACACTGATAAGATAGAGGCCTTCGTAGACTCTCTCATTGAGTCACAACTCGATAGCAACGCATTTGCTGGTACATCTATCTTAGTGAACTACAAAGGAGAAACCATACTTCAAAAAGGTTACGGACTGGCTAGTGTTGAGCTTGACGCTCCAATCAACGAAAAATCTACTTTTGAAATAGGTTCCGTTACTAAACAATTCACAGCCGTTAGCATTCTTAAACTTGTTGAAACCGGAAAGCTCTCTCTCGAGGATAATTTCAATAAATATCTTAAGTTTGATACCAAAGGATTTGAGATTCCAATTTATAGATTATTAAATCACACTTCTGGCATCAAAAGCTACACGAGTATTCCTGAATTTTGGGATTTATCAAAATCAGATTATGACAGAGATACTTTGGTTCGATTAATAGAAACAAAGCCATTCGGTTTTGCACCAGGAGAGGAACTATCTTATAATAACTCGGCTTATTTTTTCTTGGGACTTATCATTGAAGAAGTATCAGGTCAATCATACGAAACCTTTGTTGACTCGGCTATTTTCAGACCTCTAGGAATGGATAACTCTTACTATTGTTCTAATTCAATTATCCGTAAGAATGAAGTTTATGGCTACAAACACAATGGCGAAGAATTGATGAAAACACCTTTCTTAAATCACATTTGGCCGTTCTCTGGTGGTTCTCTATGCAGCAATACGGGAGACATGCTAAAATGGCTTCAAGCATTACATCACGGCAAAGTTTTGAATGAAGAATACTATAAATTATTGACGACTCCTGGCAAATTAAATAATGGATGGGAATTAAGATATGCCATGGGATTAGAACATTCAAATTATTCAGGTCATGAACGTCTCGGACATGGTGGCGCAACTTTGGGGTTCCTCTCAGAAACGAGATATTTCCCAAAAGACGAACTGTACATTATCTGTTTAATGAATACAACGGGAGGATACGGCCCTGGCGAAATTGCAGATGCAATCACTTGGCAATTGCTTGATGAAGTAGAACCTGAAAGTGTAAAAGTAGATGTGAAAAGCAAAGATATTGACGGAAGATATATTCACTTGTTTGACACCGATACTTTCGCGTATGATTTGAGTTTGGTGAATAACCAACTATTAATGCATTCAATCAATTGGGATTTTACTGATACCATCTCAATTTACCTTGGTGACAACACTTGGTATATTGATAATGACTTTGTGAAAGTTAAAGATGGTACATATCAGATCGATAACGTTTACGGGAATTATATTTTCAAGAGAGAAGATTAGTTTATACGGCCTCACTGCGCAGCGCTCCTCTTATTTGGGCAGGGATTTTGCTAAAGCAAATATTTTAATGATAACGTTAGGACGCTATCGCTAGGTGGCTGATCCCGATAGCTGCTATCGGGACTCGAAGCCCCGGAAAGTTAACCCCATTGTCACACCGAGCTTGTCGAAGTGTAGCTCAAACTTTTCTAAGGGCAACATTACTTAATCCATATACCACTCAATAATGCTTTTCACTGCAAAACATGCCTCCTATTCTGGAGGAGAGTTTCCTTGCGCAAATTTTTAAGGACAAGGTTAGAACTCCCAGCGGAGCCGAGGATCCCGCCCTAAAAAAAAGCCTCCTCTAATTGAAGAGAAAGCTTCTTTTTCATATTTAGTTTTGGGTTAAACTCTAGTTCTCCACCTAAAGAACCATGAAGTATTTAAAGTTAGTCAAAGTCTGTGATTTCAATCTTGGGGATTACCTCTTATCCATGCGGACAATACGCAGGTCGGGTTCAGAGCCGCAAGAATCAACATTGTTAATTACTTTTTTGAAGAAGCGACAACTAAAAACCTATCTTTATTCACAATGAAATTTAGATTTTTAAAACGGTGGAAGTTCTGGAGAAGATGTATCGTCTGGCTCATACTCACCCCTATCCTACTCTTTTTTACGGTGGTACTTATCGTATACTGGAAGCAGGATGCCATTGTTCAAGAGTTGATTACAACCTTAAACGAAGACTTTGTTGGTGAAATTGAAATTGAAGACTCGCATGTGAGTCCTTTTGAAAATTTCCCTTATATCTCTATTGACTTAGACAACGTTAAAATTTATGAGGATAAAGAAGACCATAAAGAGCCTATCTTATTTGTAGAAGATGCTTATGCAGGGTTTGATATATGGACCTTACTTGCAGGAAACTACGACATTAAAGTTTTAGAGCTTAAGAACGGTTACATACATGCCGTTCAGGATGTTAATGGTGAATTAAACATTGCCAAAGCCTTGTCCTCTCAAAAACCGGTTGAAGACCTCGAAGAAGAATTCCATATCCATCTAAAATCTATTGAGCTGATTAATATTGATATCTACAAACTCAATGAAGCCAATAATATGATGGTTGAATCATTGGTAGATCATGCTGATTTATCCTTCAAGACAAATGACGAGCACGTCCTAGCAAGTATTGATGCTGAGCTAGTAATGAATGTCATCAAAAATGGCGACACCACTTTTTTCAAACACAAGCACCTCAATATTGATGGTGACATGGAGTATTTGAAAGTCGAAGAAGTGCTTTACATCAACGAATCTATACTAGAATTGGAGCACGCAACTTTTAATGCCGAAGGCCTTATAGATATCGGGAATGACTTTGACATGGAGTTGTCGTTATATGGTCATAAAGAGAACTTTGAATTGTTCATGGCCATGGCCCCAGAAGAGCTCTATCCTACGCTTGAAAAGTATGACAACGCAGGTCAAATTGATTTTGATATTCAGATATCTGGTAAGGCTGATGCTGGTCATACACCTCTCATTTATGCGACCTTTAGCTGCGCAGATGCACATTTTGAGAATAACATTTCTCACAAAAAAATTGACGAACTCAACTTCTCAGGACACTTCACAAATAATGGTAAAAAGGGCCTTAAGAACATGGAGTTTTCTTTGAGCGACTTCACCGCAAGACCTGAAGCCGGAACATTTAAAGCGAACCTGAGCGTAATAGATTTTGAATCGCCAAACATTGAAATGACTTTAGATTCTGATTTTGATTTAGAATTCTTGACGAAATTTATCAATGCAACTAGCTTTAAGAATATGCATGGCAAAGTCCAAATGCACATGAAATTTCATGATATCATTGACCTTACAAGTCCTGAGAAATCTATCGCGAAGCTTAATGAAGCCTATTATTCAGAACTATTGATTGATGACTTAGGATTTTCAACACCAGCTTATCATCTGCCTCTGAGCGAACTAAACACAAAAATAACACTTGAAGGACACAAGGCAGAAATTGAATATTTCAATGCCAAAGTAGGCGGTTCAGATTTAGAAATTTCTGGTCATATATCAGATTTACCAGCCATTCTGCATCATACTGATGACCAAGTAGTGGCAGACCTTATTATCAAATCAAAGCTACTAGATTTAGTTGAGATGACTACTACTGGTAAGGAAGAGTCAAAGCCTGTGGATGAAAAAGTAGATGACCTTAGCCTCAAATTGAAATTCGTATCATCTGCCCGTAACTTCACTGAGTCCCCTAACCTACCTGTTGGCGAATTCTTTGTTGAAGATTTGTATGCCACTTTAGAGCATTACCCACACACCTTTCATGATTTCCATGCCGACTTATTTATCGAGGATTCGAACTTTAGAGTGATCGATTTTTCTGGAATGATTGATAAGTCCGACTTCCATTTCAATGGCAAATTATTAGACTATGAAAGATGGCTGCAACCTCATCCAAAAGGAGACACCAAAGTAGAATTCGATCTGACATCAAATCATCTACAATTGGAAGACATTTTCTCCTACAAAGGAGAAAATCATGTGCCCGAAGATTATCGTCACGAAGAGCTAACAGGATTGAAACTTCACGGATCAGTAGCC
>JBLFXO010000106.1:0-10479 GCA_047609865.1 Arenicella sp. | reverse complement strand
TACTACTAGCGATACGTTCACGCATGCCATCCGTGAAATGGTAGTATTCTTTGTTTATCATGTGCATTGTTCCATACATGTATGAGGGCGTGCATCCGTTTCCTTCAATTTTCCAAAGCAATGAATTTCCGTTTTTGACAACGACATCTTTGATTTGATCAGCCTCAGTTTCTTTCTCAGAACTTTCTGATGCGCAGGATAAAAAGTTGATGATTACAAAAGCAAAAAGGTAGAAATGTTTGTACATTATTTTTGTTTTAATTCTGCAAGATAATGATCATTTTCTCCTTCAAAAATGATTTCACAACTTAAGCCGACAATTTTACAATACTCCTTTAGTTTAACATGATCAAGGTATAGCCATTCAAACCAACCGCTTTCAACATCTTTATAAACCATATTGAACTTCATTTCTCCAAAGTATTCTGCATTTAGGTCAAGCCATTTGCCGCCATCCTCTTCCTCAAACAGGTATGATAAATCACTTGAATCGCAAATAATCTTACCTCCAGGATTCAATAACGACTTTGCATGTAATAGAAAGTCTTCCAATTTAGAAAGTGTTCCGGCTAATCCTAGCCCGTTCATCAAAAGCAGCAAAGTGTCAAACTTATCTTTCGAATATTCTAGGAAAGACGTCTGAATGGCATTAATATTTTGAGTTTCCAAATAAGAAACTGCATTAGCAGATTTGTCTAAGGCAGTTAATTCAAGTCCTAGTGAAATAAGATGTTTTGAGTGACATCCGCTACCAGCCTCAATATCTAAAGTTTTTCCCGAGCAATTTAAAAGCGCAAACTGTTCTAGTTCCGGCATTTCTTCAAAAGTTCTCAAGAGATAGGCGGGGCTTAAGGTATCGTCATCACAAAGATCAGACTTTACTATGATGTCTTCAGAACTTTTATTTTGGTAAAAATCCCAAATCGCAAAGCCAATTGGATCAAATTGGAAGTTCATTAGATGTCGAAATCGTCAATATTTTCGAATCCTCCAAAATCATCTTCATTAGAATCAGAGAAGATGTCGTCAATCTCATTACCAAGATCCATTGACGTACTCATGTGAGAGTCTCCAGACAGGTCAACTTCTCTAGATGTCTCAAGAGGCGCTTCGCCAACTGAAAAGTCTAACATTGGCCCTTCAAATTCTTCTTCACTCACCTCATTAAGTTCAATCATAAAGCACCACATCTTCAGAAAATCGTATACCATTACAAATTTCTGATCAGAGGCAGTTACTAAGTCTTGAATTAGTGTTTCTTTCATTATTGAAGGAGAACTTAGTGAATCACTCAGTTCCATATCCATCAAAGCAATTTCATGACCTTTATCCCAGCTGTTGTTGCTTACATAAAATGAAGCCAACTCCAAACCGCTAAAGTCAAATGCTGCTAAAATTGCTCTATAAAATGTCTCAAAGTTTTCCGTAGCTGAGATATAGATGTCTCTAAAAACCTCTTCAGACCCTTGATTGTCTATTAAAACTCTAAACTTATATGATGACATTCAATGTTGTTTTTCAGTTGCAAATATAACGACATTCACTGCATTCTAAGATATTTTGCTGACTTTAATTCTTCATCAATTGGATGAATTCAAGGTGAATAATAGTTGTCTCGCAAAAAATAGCAATATTTGTTTCTTTCATCACTTGAAATTCGTAAATTTAGCCATGTCTACTTTGGACCTTGAAATAACTAAATTGTACTACTCCATAGGAGAAGTGAGTGAAATGTTTGATGTTAACGCTTCATTAATCAGGTTTTGGGAAAAAGAGTTTTCAATCATCAAGCCAAAAAAGAATAAGAAAGGTAATCGATTGTTTACCGCCAAGGATATTGAGAACTTAAGAAGAATATATGACTTGGTCAAGATTCAAGGTTTTACTTTAGAAGGAGCGAAATCTCAATTGAAGCAAAAGTCTGAATCCTCAAGTTCACCGAAAGAAGTCATCAAAAAACTCGAAGAAATTAAGGCGAATTTACTTGGGTTGAAAAAGGATTTTTAATTGGTATAATAGTTGTAATTAAATTCATAATGAAAAGAATTATTCTAGTAACTATGGCAATTGTAACAATTGCCACTTGCTTATCATTCTTAAGTGACAGTGATAGAGCGAACATTGCCAACGCTAATAAATTTAGTGTTATTAATGTACAAGGTCAGGTTGTGTTCCAATCTTCTGGAGAAGAAATGAAAAGAGGAGATGTTTACGTTTCCGGAACTAAATTAAATTTCGCATCCAATGTTTCAAGAGCAGCTATCGTAAATAAGACACAGGGCCGATTCGTATTGACTGGTAATAGCAAAGGAAAAGTTAAAGTACTACCAGCGGCGAATAATATTTCATCAAGAGCAGGAGCTTTATTGAATATTGTTGATTTGAAAAAGCACTTTAGTGAGAGGTATCTTGTTCTAAAAAGGTCTGAAGTTCAAGTAAGTCACAAGTCATTTCCAATGGATAAAGAAAACTTCTTCTATCTAACGTATGAACATGAAGGTGAGGAGATTGCTAAAAAACTCGGCAGCGAAGGTGACTTCTTAATTCTAGATAAAGACGAAATTTTTAAAATAGACGGGAAGGCTATTCCGGTAGAAGAGAAAGATATGACTTTATACTACAGGAAGGACGGGAAAGGAATGAAGATCAATCAATTTATTCCAATTTTTGCAGATAATGATTTGCTAGTTGATGAAGTTTCTTTACTTTTACAATCGTTTGAAGATGAGAAGGATAATGTGAAGATTGATGAGGTTACTGCTCATTTAATTGAATTTCACGGTACACCTCACAAACAAAACTTAAAATCTTGGCTTGAAGCTGAATTTAAATTGAAATCAAAATGAAAAAAGGAATCATACTATTAGTGCTAATTGGAGCTACAGTTTTTGGTGGCTATTCTTTAATAGGGTCAGTAGAGTCTGAGAGATTAGCCGGGACAGATAAATACAAAGTAATTAAGGTTGACGGTAAGATTGTGTTTGAAACCACGAGAGAAAATATGAAAAAGGGAGATGTCTTTCTTTCAGGAATGTCCTTGAGTTTTGCCACACCTCAATCGAGAGCTGCCGTAATTAGCAGCGTAAAAGGACGATTTGTTCTTTCAGCTTCTGAGAAAGGGAAAACAAAAATATTACCAGCAGCAAATAATGTTTCTTCTAGAGCTGGAGCGCTTATCAATATGATTGATTTGCAAAACCACTTCTCTGGAAAGTATTTGGTTTTAGGTAAGATGGAGTTGGAGCTTGGTAAAGAAGCTTTTCCAATGAATGATGAAAGTTTCTTTTACTTGTCATACGCTCATAATGATGAGCAGATCAGAAAAAAGTTAAAATCAAATGACAATAAATTAGTTTTGAGCCAAGAAGATATTTTTAAAATTGATGGCAAGGCTATCCCTGTTGAAGAGAAAGAAATGACTCTTTACTACAGAAATGAAGGTCAATCAACAAAGGTCTCTGCCTTTACACCAGTTTTTCCTGACAATTCTGACCTTAGAGATGAGATTGCTATCATTCTTCAAGAGTTTGATGGTAAAGATGATAAGCTTAAAGTAAAAGAAGTGACATCTTATTTAAATGAATTTTACGGTAGCCCTCAAAAAGAGAACTTAGCTAAGTGGCTAGAAGCCGAATTTAACATTAAATAAACGGTGGTTATTAACACTTACTACTAACTTATTAACGAAAAATAATTTCGACCCTTCAAACAATGGTTTAGCAAAATTGAGTTGCTATATTTGCCCCATGCAAGAAACCATTTTAATCCTTGATTTCGGTTCGCAATATACGCAGCTGATTGCACGAAGATTACGAGAACTTAATGTCTATTGTGAAATCTATCCATGGAACAAGATTCCTGAGATTGATTCCAACATCAAAGGTGTGATCCTTTCAGGGTCGCCATTTTCGGTGAGAGATGAGAATTCTCCTATGCCAAATCTTGATGGATTCAAAGGAAAGATTCCCTTACTTGCGGTTTGCTTTGGTGCTCAGTTTTTAGCACATAATTTCGGAGGAGAAGTTCTTCCTTCGGATACTCGAGAGTATGGTAGAGCGAACCTAGCAATGGTGAATTCAGACTCTGTCATTGCTAAAGGTATTGAAAATGGCTCCCAAGTTTGGATGAGTCACGGAGATACAATTAAGTCTTTACCATCTAATTATAAAACTGTTTTTAGTACAGGTGATGTTGAGTTTGCGGGATTTGAAATAGAGGGTGAACAAACTTATGGTGTTCAATTCCATCCTGAAGTGTATCACTCCGTTTGTGGAAAGACATTGTTAAGCAATTTCATTGTTGGCGTTTGCGGATGTTCCCAAGACTGGACTCCAGATTCATTCGTTGAAACAACGGTTGCTGATTTAAAAGCAAAATTAGGTGATGATAAAGTCATTCTTGGATTATCAGGAGGAGTCGATTCTACAGTCGCTGCAACATTATTACACAAGGCAATTGGTGAAAACCTTCATTGCATTTTTGTTGATAATGGATTGCTTAGAAAAAATGAATATGAAGAAGTACTTGAATCGTACAAAGGTTTAGGGCTGAATGTAAAAGGTGTTAATGCAAAAGATCTTTTTTATAAAGGTCTCGAAGGACTTTCTGATCCCGAAAAGAAAAGAAAAGCAATTGGTGGTGTCTTTATAGATGTATTTGATGAGGAATCGAAGCTGGTAGAAAATGCCAGATGGTTGGGTCAAGGAACTATTTATCCTGATGTGATTGAATCGGTTTCGGCGACCGGAGGACCATCTCAAACAATCAAATCTCACCACAATGTTGGTGGATTGCCAGATTACATGAAATTGGAGGTCGTAGAACCTTTGAGACTCTTGTTTAAAGATGAGGTAAGAAGGGTAGGGCGTTCAATGGATATTCCGGAGAAGATTATAGGAAGGCATCCTTTCCCAGGGCCTGGTCTTGGAATTAGAATTTTAGGTGACATCACTGAAGAAAAGGTACGGATCTTGCAAGAGGTAGATTATATTTTTATTAAAGGATTGAAAGATTGGGGACTGTATGATGAGGTCTGGCAAGCAGGCGCTATTTTACTTCCTGTTCAATCAGTTGGTGTTATGGGAGATGAGAGAACATATGAAAATGCGGTGGCGCTAAGAGCCGTGTCATCTACAGATGGTATGACGGCTGATTGGTGTCATTTACCATATGACTTCTTAGCGAAAGTGTCGAATGATATTATAAATGGAGTGAGAGGGATTAACAGAGTTACATATGATATTAGCTCTAAGCCTCCTGCGACTATAGAATGGGAATAAATGAAAAAACTACTTAGTATACTATTTTTTTTGAGTTCATTTTGTCTTTTCGCACAACCCGAAGATGCAACTACTAGAACTATAGATGGAAAGAAATATTACGTTCATATTGTACAGTTGGGTAACACATTGTATGGCATTCAACAGTTATATTCAACGGATCTTAAAGAGATTTTGTCAGCTAACCCTAGCTTGTCTGATAATCTCACTATTGGTCAAGAAGTTCTAATTCCAACCTCTTCTGATGATGAAGGTCATTATCAAACACATGTTGTCGCCTCAGGAGAAACATTATATGGAATTTCAAAAAAGTATAAATGTACTGTCGCAGATCTCAAAAGTATCAATTCAGGTATAGAAGATGGAATTAGTATTGGTCAAAAAATTAATGTTCCAAAATCAGAATCAACTAACGGAGAAGTAATTCAATCAGATCCTATCGTTCATAAAGACACAGTGGATTATCAAATAACCTATTCTGATTCAATTGTACGTCATAAGGTGATGGTTCATGAAACGCTCTACTCTGTATCTAAGAGGTATATGGTGTCAATGGATACAATCAAAAGTCTTAACGGATTAAGAAATAATAAGATTAAGAAGGGGATGGTTTTGATCATTCCAGTCAAAAAAGTAAACTATGAAGTTTTAGAAAAAGAGATCTTACCGATTGTTCTTGATTCAAATGCAATAGTTCTGGAATCGCTTAAAAAAGAAGTCTATAATGTTGCTCTAATTCTACCTTTCATGTTCGCTCAAAATGACATTGAAATGGCTAAGAGTATTAAGTTTGGTCAATATAGAGAAATGTATCCAACAAGTAAAATTGCATTCGAATTCTATCAAGGATTAAAAATAGCAATTGATTCACTTAAGAAAGCTGGTTTGACAATTAATGTCTATGCTTTTGATTCTAAAAAAGACACAGCGACCATTGCAGGACTTTTTAAGAAAAAGGAATTTACTAATATAGATTTGGTTATTGGCCCCTTGTTTCCTAAGACTATCGCTTACACAGCAAAATTATGCAAGGACAAAGGGATAAGAATTGTGGTTCCGTTCAAGGCTGATGCAAAAGTGCTACATGAGAATCCTTATGTTTTTAAAACAGTCACCTCAAATATGACATTGATGGATGGTGCGGTCGATTTTTTAGTGGAGAATTATCCAGACAAAAACATTGTAATTCTCAAGCCGTATAATGAAGTGGATAAGGCCATGTATGAAAGGGCTAGAGATAGATTTAATGCGGCAATTGCGCTTGCTCCTTCTTACAATGTCAAAATAATAGAATTGAGTTTAGGAAGTTCAGGAGGTAGAGATTTGAGTTCGCAATTGAAAAAAGATACAGCGAACATTGTGATTATTCCTTCAAATGATGTCAAGTTTGTTTCAAGAGCAATGAATACCTTAAATAAGGTTTTGAATCTTAATCCTTATGCTAAAAATATGCGAGTTGTTGCCTTTGGATTTGAGGATTGGAATAAGTTTGATGACATTGATGTTTTACACCGAAACAGGTTAAATCAACACTTCGCTACTTATAGGTTTGTAGACTACAATTCTGAAGAAATATTGCCGTTTTTAAGATCGTATAGAGCTAAGACAGGAGTTGATCCTACTGTTTATTCTGCTCAAGGTTTTGATATTGGATATTACTTTTTAAGTGCCTTGCATCTTCATGGAACTAACTTTGAAAATAAGCTTTCGACACACCAGATTGATCTCATTCAAAATGAATTTCAATTCAGAGAAATAGAGAAGGGATCTGGTTACGAAAATTCAAACGTTCAAACGATCAAATACGAGGGTTTTGAACTTCAACCAGCGGTAAAATAGAATGTTAAATAATTAACATTCTATTTATAAGTTATTAACCCCCTTTCAAGCAATAATTTTCATTTTTATTTAACGAAATGTTTAGTTTTAAAATTGAGTAATCGCCCTTATTTAATCGATAAGCATGGATAATCTCAGTATGAAATAGGTTTATCAACATTTGCTTTTTCATATGTTGATAAGTGCTAATGGAAATTAACAGTTATAAAGCAACCCTGTTAAGTTTTTCGCGTCTTTTCCACGTATACATTTGTCTTAACGTTAAATACTTATGAAAAAGCTCGTTTTCACTGGGCTGCTATTGATGGCAGGCGCAATTTCTTTTGCTCAGGATATTTCAAAATCTCCAACGATTGTCAATAATCCTGAAATGCAGGCTGCTAAAGACTCTCTAAAACATGTCAAAATTTATAATGATTCAATTGACTATGAGATTTCACTAGTAAACTCTCATTTGAACTCTATTGATTACAAATGGAATTGGATTGAAAATAATCCGCAAGAACACCAAATTGCAAGTGATAGCGGATGGTTTACAAAAATGACCACTGTTAAAACTGAGCTTAATGCTAAAAAAGAAGAGTTGACGTTGTTGAAGAAATAATTGACCCAAATGAAAAGAATATTAGCTATAATTTTTTTAGTTCCCTTTCTTAGTTTTACTCAATCTGAAGATTGTGCTACTATGGAGCCAATATGTACAGATAATGGTCTGGTTTTTACGGCAAACACTGGTGTTCCAGAAGCTTCTACGACTGCTCCTGGTAACGATTATGATTGTTTGGGTACACAACCAAATCCAACTTGGTATTATCTAGAAGTTTCTGCAAACGGAAACATTGATATGGATCTTAGTGCTCCTACTGATATTGATTTTATCATTTGGGGACCATTTGCAAATCTTTCAGTGGCTCAGGCCAACTGTGGTGATATGGGGAATCCCCCAGCCAATAATGTAGTCGATTGTAGTTTTTCTGCTACAGCAAATGAAACGCCATCTATTCCGGGTGCCGTTATTGGGGAAGTCTACGTAATGATGATTACGAATTATGCCAATAATGTTCAAGATATTTCCCTAACTCAATCAGGTGGTGCAGGTGCTACAGATTGTACAATAATAAACAACCCTCCTTGTGCTTTGGTAGATTTTACCGTGGCAGTTAGTGGTTGTGATTTTCAGACGAATGATTACTCGGTAACGGGAACAATTGACTATACTGACCCTCCTGTTGCGGGGGATTTAGTTGTTGAAGATTGTAATGGAAATATAACTGTCGTTGCTTCGGCGCCTTTTGCTGCAAATGGTCCGATAGCCTTTGCTTTAAATGGCTTGCCGTCTGATGGTTTGGCTTGTGATGTTGAGGTTTATTTTACAGCAGATCCTACTTGTTCACAACAATATGATTATACGGCTCCAGTTTGTGTTGGAAATTGTCCAACATATGATTTAAATGCGACTAGCCCACTGGAAACTTGTGGTAACCAAATTTATTACATGGAAATTCAGAATTCAGGATGTGATGGGTTTATAGAATTTGATGTTGTCGGGAATTATGGTTCGGATTTTGCTAGTGAGATAACTTGGGATGTTGTAAGTCAACTATCGGGTAATACTGTTGCTACTGGTGGTCCTGGAACTGATGGTACTGGTTTTAACGTAACTGTTGGTCCACTTGACCCAAATGTAGAAGGACAAGTTTATACCATTTGTGTATATGATTCTTGGGGTGATGGATTTAATGGTGCAGGCGGATTTATTGAAGCACAAGAAGGTGGAACAGTATTGACAGGAACTATTGCTGGAAATTTTGGAGCTAGTGGATGTAATATTATTCAAGTAGGGATTTCAGTTTCTTCTTCGACTTTAACAGTGAATACACCCTCAGGGCCGGTTGTTAGTTCAACTGGGAACTGCAATGATCATGAAGTTGGATTCGTATTAGATAATGCTAACTTTTGTACACCAATTGTTGTAAATATGCCATGGGATATTGTCTGCGATAACACAGGTACAACCATTGCTTCTGGCACGCATACCGTCACCGTATACCCTCAACTACCAACTACCACTGATGACCTTGTTGATATATCATGGAACAACGCAACTTGTGAATGGGATGTTGTCGGAAATAACGATTGCGATCTTTTAGATATTGGGAACTTATTTACCATTAGTCCAGATCCTTTTGCCCTTGCTTCTCAATGTGCTGATGGTAATCAGCAATTTGATATCACGTACTCCGGTTTTGCAAACGGACCTGACTGTTGTTCAACAGGTGGGCCATTGGTGCCAATCACTTATGATGTAGATAATGTTTTCAATGATTTTACGGCTGAAGATTCTCCTTTTGGCGGAGTAGATAACACCGCCAATGCAACCATTCCGGGTGCCGGTAATGGCGGTAATGCCATTTCTTTAGATATGACTGTATCCATGAGCGGCTACTGTTTTAACCCTCCGGGAGCAGGTAATAATGATGATTATTGGGTTACAATAATTGTTGATGGAGTAATAATTTATGATCAATTATATGCTGCACCACCAAACAATTTTTCAGAAACTTTTGATTTAACGGATTTTCCTAATGGATATAATGAAAACACTGTTGTAGAAGTTTTTATTTATCCAAATGCCATATCTTCTGGGGCCACCAATACTACTTTTACAGAGGGTGGAGGATGTGGGCCTGATGGTAACTGGGATGCTAATGCATTTGCTGTTGATCTTGATGTGACTTATGATCAATTTGAGGCAACACCTGCGAATTGTGATTTTTCTACTATTGAAGCATTTACTTGCTGTAGTGTCGATCCTTTAGGAGGAACTCCTCCAGGGGCTGTAACGGTTGAGTGTGTAGGAGATATTCCAGCTGCTAATATTGCATTGGTAACTGCACTCACAGGAGATTGTAACCCTGTTGTAACGTTCCTAAATGATGGAGCTCTAGTTGGCGGTGCTTGTGGAGGGGCTGTGACAAGAACATATAGAATTACAGATGATTGTAATAATACGGTTGAAGTAACACAAGTAATCACAATAGATGACACAACTGATCCAGTATTCGCAGCAGCACCTGCAGCACTTACAGTAGAATGTATCGGAGACGTTCCAGCAATGACCAACCTAGCCTACACAGATAACTGTGATGCGAATAACAATGTTGCCGGAGTAGATGGCGCATTAGTAGGTGGGACATGTGGAGGAACAATCACAAGAACTTGGACTTATACAGATGTTTGTGGAAATGTGGGAACTGCAACACAAGTAATCACAATAGATGATACAACAGATCCAGTATTCGCAGCTGCTCCTGGGGCAGTTACAGTTGAATGTATCGGAGACGTTCCAGCAATGACCAAC
>JBLFXO010000105.1:0-10533 GCA_047609865.1 Arenicella sp. | reverse complement strand
CGAAAACGAAGAGACCTTTTTAATCTGAATTTAGGACTAGGCCTAGTATCTGTAATGCTCAACTTTATATGGTCCTTCTACAGGAACATCAATATAGTCAGCTTGCTCTTGAGACAATACTTCTAAATCGACACCAATTTTTGCAAGGTGAAGTTTAGCTACTTTCTCATCTAAGTACTTAGGCAACATATATACTTCGTTTTTATAAGCATCTGTGTTATTCCAAAGCTCCAATTGAGCTAATGTTTGATTTGTAAATGAATTAGACATTACAAATGAAGGATGTCCAGTTGCACAACCTAAATTCACCAATCTACCTTCAGCAAGCAGAATGATATCTTTTCCGTTTACATTATAAATATCAACTTGAGGTTTAACTTCTACTTTAGAAGCACCATGATTATCATTTAACCAAGCCACATCAATTTCATTATCAAAGTGTCCAATATTACAAACGATAGTTTTGTCACTCATCTTTTCAAAATGACGTCCTACAATAATGTCTTTATTTCCTGTTGTAGTTACAACTATGTCAGCTCTGTGAACACAATTGTCCATTTTTTGAACTTCAAATCCGTCCATTGCAGCTTGCAATGCACAAATTGGATCAATTTCAGTAACAATTACTCTAGCTCCAGCCCCTTGTAAAGATGCTGCTGAACCTTTTCCAACATCACCATAACCAGCAACAACAGCAACTTTTCCTGCCATCATTGTATCAGTAGCTCTTCTAATTGCATCAACTAAAGATTCTTTACATCCGTATTTGTTATCAAACTTAGATTTTGTTACAGAATCATTTACGTTAATTGCTGGCATAACTAATGTACCGTTCTTCATTCTTTCATAAAGTCTGTGAACACCAGTTGTAGTTTCTTCAGAAAGACCTTTAATGTCTGCACATAACTCAGGATACTTATCAAACACCATGTTTGTTAAATCTCCACCATCATCAAGAATCATATTCAATGGTTTCCCACCTTCAAATCCTTTGATCGTTTGTTCGATACACCACTCAAACTCTTCTTCATTCATACCTTTCCAAGCATAAACCGGAACACCTGTTTCAGCAATTGCAGCAGCAGCTTGATCTTGTGTAGAAAAGATATTACATGATGACCAAGTTACCTCAGCACCTAAAGCCGTTAAAGTTTCAATTAAAACAGCCGTTTGGATTGTCATGTGAAGACAACCAGCAATTCTTGCACCTGCTAAAGGTTTAGAATCTCCGTACTCATCTCTTAATGACATTAGACCCGGCATTTCAGCTTCAGCTAATCCTATTTCCTTTCTTCCCCAACTCGCAAGGCTAATATCTTTAACCTTGTAGTTTAATTTTTCTTGAGTATCGCTCATATTAAATTCAATTTCTTTTAAATCAGGTGCAAAAATACGAAACTCCTTTTTATTTTGAGCTTATATTTGTTACAATTGAGCTATCGAATTGAAAATATTATAAACGAAGACCATCTTCAAATCAAACAATTGATCTATAATAAGGTCGAAGTTTCTTCATTTGACCTCGATATTCTCAGCCCCGTTGATCGTTTAAAATTTGACAGTTTTTTGAGTGAAAAAAGAAGGTCAGAATTTTATTTCACCAGGGTCCTACTCTTGGATTTTGAAACCGAAATACAAATTCGATACAAACCATCTGGAAAGCCCGTTATAAATGACGGACACATCAGTGTGTCGCACTCTAAAAACATCATTATTATTGGATTTTCTACTGAACATAATCTAGGCGTGGACATAGAATTCATGAAAGAGAAAATTCACAGAATCAAACACAAGTTTTTGGCGCCTTTTGAACTCAGAACATTTAACACAAATGACCTGAACATCTTAACGATTATATGGAGCATAAAAGAGGCCGTTTATAAGTTAGAAGATATTGAAGGATTGAGATTTAAAGATGACATGGTAGTCAATTTAATAGGAGAAGAAGGACTTATTTCAGTTCAAAAATACGGAATCTCTCATGATTACCTCTTTAATTGTTTGGTATTCAATGACTACATAATCACTTATTGCCACCTCAAAGATTGATACCAAATCTCAATTAAATCAATGATTTAACGATTTAGAATCCACAAAAATTGCCTTTTTCACTATCTTGTACATTGATACAATGAAAACAAGCTACTACATTATATTTTTTATTGCCTTATTGTTTAATCCCGATTGCGGATTTTCACAATCTCAATGGACTCAAAAATCCAATTTTGGAGGAGCTGCAAGACACCGTTGCACTGGTTTTTCCGTAGGCAACAAAGGATATATTGGAGGTGGACATATCAATTCTGGCACAAGTACTTATCATGAAGATTATTGGCAATATGATCCCGGTTCCGATACATGGACTCAAATTGCAGATTTCGGTGGGGGTAAACGTTATCATTCTACAGCATTTAGCATTGACGGACTTGGATATGTTGGTCTAGGTGAAGATGACGTAGACAATTATCACAGCGATTTCTATAGATATGTTCCTCAATTAAATATCTGGCAAGTGATTGCTTCTTATCCTGGAAACCCGAGAAGAGGAGCGAGCTCTTTTGTTATTGATGATCAGGGTTATGTCGGGAACGGGCAATCTGATTTTGGATACCAAGACGACTTTTATAAGTATGACCCAATTGATAATCAGTGGTATCTTATCGCCCCATTTTTAGGTCAAGCAAGAAGTGCCGCCGTTGGATTTTCTCATAACGGTAAAGGATATATTGGAACAGGCCACATCTTTGGTGATGACACCAAAGACTTTTACGAATATGACCCTATTTCTGATTCATGGACTCAAAAAGCAGATGTCGGAACAAATTTCAGACAAGACGCCACTGGCTTTGTTGTTAAAGGCCATGCTTACATAGGGACTGGAAATGATGTTGATGGCAATGTTAATTATAAAGACATCTGGGAATATGATTTTGACTTAGATCAATGGACTCAATTCAATGATTTTAATGGAGAAGGTAGAAGATATATGGTTTCATTCGTAATTGGAGAAACAGCCTATGCCGGAACAGGTACGGATGGAACTAACCTTAGAGATTTCTGGGCATTTGATCCACTACTCTCAGTTGATGAAGAAATGGAAGGGAAAGTTGTTGCTTATCCGAACCCTTCATCAAATACAATTTCCATTAAAGTCCCAAACCAACCTTTCAATTTGAAACTGCTTGATTTAACAGGAAGAGAGTTATTAAATGAGAACTATTACTCAGAGGCTGTTTTGAATAAAGGTCAATTTGGAAATGGGATTTTTATTTATGTATTGAATTATGCGAATAAGACGATATCAAATAAAATCGAATTCTTATAATGTCTCTATACGCTAATATATCTTCAAACAAAAAGCAACTGGCAATTTTAATTGACCCAGATAAGGTTAGAGATAAAGTATCGTTTAATGACTTACTTCAGCGAATTCAATTGCTTAAACCAAGTTTTATTTTTGTTGGAGGTTCAACAGTCGATAAAGAAGATTTTCAAAATTGCTGCAGGCTACTGAAAGCAAAACTAGAAATTCCCATTATAATTTTTCCTGGGGCACATCATCAAATTAGTTCAGATGCAGACGGCATTCTATTTCTTTCATTGCTGTCTGGAAGAAATCCGGATTATTTGGTTGGACATCAAGTACAGGCAGCGCCAGTATTAAAGAAACTGAATCTCGAAATTCTGCCTACTGCCTATTTATTAATTGACGGAGGTAAACCTAGTTCGGTTTCTTATGTCAGCCAAACAACACCTATTCCCAACGACCAAACAACTATTGCCGTTAATACAGCTATGGCAGGTGAAATGATGGGGAATAAATTGATATTTATGGATGCCGGAAGTGGAGCGCTGAAGAAAGTACCTGCTGAAATGATTAAAGAAGTCAAAGCAAACATAACAGTTCCGCTCATTATTGGTGGAGGGGTAAAAAGCATTGAAGACCTTGATGAATGCTACAAAAATGGAGCAGACATAGTGGTAGTTGGGAACAAAATTGAAGAGGATGAAAATTTTCTCCTTGATTTAAGTAATTATTTTTCGGGTAAAAAGGAATCCTTAAAGCGTTTTGATTCGTATTAAGTAATAATGAAGAAACTCTTAACCATATTCTTAATAATCTGTGGTGCTAATTTATTTGCACAACAACTTACTGAACCAACGGTATCAGTTGAATCTGGGTTCTATACTTCAGATGTAATTATCACTATTTCACATCCTGAAGCCGGAGTTACCTTATTCTATACAACGAATGGAAGTGACCCAACTCCTTTTTCTGCAATTTATTCTGGACCCATTACTTTAGGGAGTAGAGTTGGAGAAGTAAATAATTATTCAATGATTCCAACGAATCCCTCTTTTTCATATCCGATAGGAGATTATACGGAGTCTAGAGCGAACAATAGAGGTTGGCTTGAGCCAAACGGAGAAGTTTTCAAAGTTAATATACTGAGAGTTCAGGCTTATAAAGCCGGATTTGTTCCTTCAGAAAGTATTACAAAAACTATAATAGTAGACCCATTAGGAGCCAGTATTTATGAAATGCCGATCCTTTCATTCGTAATGGATAGTATTGATCTGTTTTCGGCAGATGATGGCGTTTATGTATACGGTAATGATGCTAACTACACGCAAAAAGGCTCAGAATGGGAAAAGATTGCAAACATGGAATACTTTGATGAGACAGGTCAACTGCTTATTCAGCAAAAAGTAAGAACAAGAATTCATGGTGGTGGAAGTAGGCATTCAACAAAGAAAACATTTAGAGTATATGCTGAATACGAAGAAAACAACAATTTTAAATATGACTTTTTTGACGATTACGAATTAGACAAGTTCAAAAGAATTCTAATCAAGTCAGGTGGTCATAGACCCGATTGTTTTCCTAGAGATGATCTAGCCAATTTGATTACGGCTGGATTAAATACAGATAGACAGCATTTTAAACATGTCATCTTATTTCTGAATGGGGAGTATTGGGGAATCCACTCAATTAAAGAAAGAGTAGACCCTTACTTTTTTCAGAATCAATACGGTATAGATGATGACAATATTACCATTTTGGATCAGGAATATGACAGACAAGGAGGAGGATCCGCTTTAGACAGTATTGAGATGGTCAAAATTGAAACTTATGCTGACACTAGCGACATGCAGGATGAGGAAGATTATCAATGGATAGATGACCGAATTGACATGGACAATTATATTGACTACATGGCTTCAGAAATCTTTTTGAGTAATGAAGATTGGGTTTACTCAAACGTAGTCCTTTGGAGAAAAACTGGTGGTCTTGATCCTACCCAAGGACCTGGACATGATGGGAAATTTAGATGGTGTCTTTATGATTTGGATGGAGCTTTTGGTGGATCTTGTGCGAATGCATACTACACAGTGAACACCTTGGGCGCGGCAACGGTAACTTCTGCATTATATGGCCCATATACGAGACTCTTTAGAGGATTATTGAAGAGCGAAAAATTCAGAACTAAGTGGATTAACAGAACTCATGACCTAATGAATTCTCATCTTAAACAAGGAGTGCTGCATGATAAGATGGATGAAATGTACGCAATGCTTACCAATGAAATGATTGAGAATGTTAGTCGTTGGAGATACCCTTCTGAAGCCTCCACATTGGCTGACAGACAATTTGAGTCACCAACCTTGGTTCAATGGGATACAACTTTCTACTACTTAAATAGGTTTGCGGATAGAAGACAAAGAAAGCTTAGAGAGCATATTATGCTTAAATGGAATTTTCCTGACACAAGTTATGTAACCCTTGATGTGAATGATGCCGACATGGGAGCCGTTCAGATTAATACTATTAGAATCAACGAAAATCTTCCGGGAGTGAACGGAACAGTTTATCCTTGGCAAGGAATCTACATGGATAGCGTTGAGACGACTTTGATTGCAGTACCCAAGCCAGGATTTGAATTTGTTGAATGGCAAGAATCAGGTAATACGAATGATACGATTTATTGGACTCCGGAAGGTGACAGCACCTTTACAGCGATATTTCAGGCATCTACTAGCTATTCCCAAATTGTGATCAATGAAGTAATGCCGGCCAATTCTGCTTACATGTCTGACAATTTTGGTGACTTTGATGACTGGACAGAGCTTTTTAATCCTAATCCATTTCCTGTAAACATTTCGAATTGCACTTTAAGGAGAGACACATTGACTTGGGTGATTCCGGAAGGAACTGTAATTGCACCAAATGGTTATTGGGTTGTTTGGAATGATGCCGAATCATATCAAGGATGGGATCACACCAACTTCAAATTGCCAAACAATACTCAAACTGTCTCACTTTATTCTTCTGATGGTGACATCATGGATTTCATGATTTATCCTGAAACAATTATTGATAATTCATTTGGAAGATACCCTAACGGCTCTGGATCATTTAGCACATTTAGTTACCCTACTCCAAGAGAAAATAATGATATCGCAGGCATTGAAGATACTCCTACATCCACTTTTGTAGTTTATCCAAACCCAGCTAAAAATGAGATCTGGTTCAATACCACGAGCGACTACAAGCTTTACAGTTTAGATGGGAAATTAGTTGCAAGCGGAACAGCAAGTAATCATTTCTTTTTAACGGGAATTCATAATGGCACTTACATCCTAAGAACAGCAGAAGGAGCTGTGACAAAAATCATTGTAAATAGATAATGAAACAACTACTCCTTATATCTGTTTTCATTTGCTCTCTTTCGGGGATTGCCCAAAACTTTACCCAAGTAAAAAAGGTTGTAGCTTCTGACAGGGATGTTGAAGATAGAATGGGACATGCCGTCACTATTGAAGGGAATTGGGCTGCGGTTGGTGCCTATGCGAATGACTTTGGAGCATTGAACCCAAATATGGGCGCTGTTTATATTTATGAGCAACAAGGATTGAATAATTGGGTACAAACTCAATTGCTAACCAACTCCGATCAAGATGATTATGACCGATTTGGATGGTCAGTGGATATGTGGGGAGACTTTTTAATTGTTGGAGCATATGGCGAAGATCATGATGAGAATGACGCGAACAGTTTAAGTAAAGCAGGATCGGCGTACATATTTCAAAACATTGCTGGAACTTGGACCGAAATGCAAAAAATTGTAGCATCTGATAGAGACATCAGTGATGAATTTGGTTGGTCGGTATCCATCTTTGACAGTACAGCAATTGTTGGCGCCCACATTGAAGATCATGATGAATTTGGTACTGATTTCAAATATCATTCTGGGTCAGTTTATTCATTTGAACTTGACGGAACAGGAACATGGAATGAAACTCAGAAAATTGTAGCTGATGACAGATGGGTCGATATGAATTTCCCGAATGGATATTCTGGTGAAGATTTAGCTGATCAGTTTGGCGGAACTGTTGGGCTATGGGGGGATTATTTGGTGGTAGGTGCTCATTCCCATGACTACGCAACGACTTCACCTTTAACGGGTGGACTCTGGACTTCCGGAGCGGCTTATATTTTTGAGAGAACGGCAGGAACTTGGAATCAAGTGAAAAAACTTCAAAATTTTGACAGAGAAAGTTGGGACCGCTTTGGATATGCGACAGCAATTGACTCAAATGTTATTGCAGTTTGTGCTTACTCAGAAGACGAAGTAGAAGATGGTATTTCAAATCCGTTAACAAACCCAGGATCTGTTTACATTTTTGAAAGAGATTTAGGCGGCATATGGCAAGACGCCCAAAAAATTGTTCCATTAGATAGGAATTCAGGAGATCACTTTGGATGGTCGTTAGATATTGATGATACTCTTTTAGCCATTGGATGTCATTCAGATGATCATGATGAGTTTGGTTTAGATTTGAAACCTGGGTCAGGATCCACCTATATTTTTGAGAAGAACGCAGGGATTTGGAGTCAATTCCAAAAAATTGATGCTGCGGTAAGGCATGACTCTATTGATTTTGGGGGATCTGTTGGAATCTCAGGTTATACAATTCTTACTGGAGCTCAATTTGAGGATTATGATGAAAATGAACTTGATTCTATCGCGGATGCGGGTGCCGCATATTTTCACAGCAATAACATATGTCCATTACTAGACACAACCAATACCTTAACAATTTGTGGTGGAAGTACACATACAGTAGGGACAAGTAATTATACCACCACAGGTTCATTCGTAGATGTGATTGCTTCAGTTGGAGGTTGTGACAGCACCGTGAACACTGAACTTACTGTAGAGACCTCAATCATGGTTGACGAATATGCAACAATGTGTGACGGAGGTGTTTATTACATCTATGGCTCGCCAACTTATGTTGCTGGTAATTATTCTTACACCTTAATGGCTCAAAGCGGTTGTGATTCCACAGTCATTACTCACTTGACAATGGATGCTCCAATTATCTCTGACAACTACGTTTCAATATGTTATGGTGAATCATACGTAATTGGAGCAAACACTTATACCGAAACGGGCACTTATCAAGATGTTGTTTCTGCTACCAACTTTTGCGATAGCACAATTACTACTTACTTAACAGTTGAGCTTCCTCCGAACATTTCAATTTCAACAAATGTTTCAGCATTGTCAGCTAATCAAGGTGGTGCTACTTATCAATGGTTGAATTGTGCAGATAATTCAGCGATTGCTGGAGCCACTGAACAGACGTATTTTGCATCTGAAGTAGGATCTTATGCAGTTGTCGTTACTTTAAACGGATGCGTTGACACCTCTTCTTGTGTTTATATTGATTGGATAGTGAGTGATATTCAAAGCTTGCTATTTGATGAGCAAATTCAAATTTTCCCAAATCCGACCCAAAGAAAGTTCAATGTTGTTTCTACCGTTGGATTTAACAATGCTCAAATGACCATCTTCAATTCTATTGGTCAAATAATCAGCAAACAAATAATTGATGGGCAATCTTTTACAGTAGAGGGATTAGCTAAAGGTGTCTATATCGTTGAATTGAAAGAAGACGATAAGATTAGTAAAAAGAAAGTTGTCATTCAATAAATCAACTTAGAGTTCTTCTTCAAAAAAGTCATCTAATAATTCAGTTTCATCTCCGGGCATTTTTTTCAAGGTTAATGCAATAGCTGTGATGTATGTTGGAATACAAAGTATAGATATCCAAATGGCCATAGGTTCAACACCAATTGCTAAGAGCACTCCACCTAAAAACAAACCGGAAGCAGCAAAAGAAAGGATCTTTGCGTTTTTTATCGTCCTTATTGGATTATCTGCGCCTCCTCCAATCTTTTTCGCGTAGCCTCTTAAAAAATTGAGGATTAGAATAAATCCAATAATCACTGGCCAGCCAATCCCTTCCGTTGCGTTCCTCATGTCGGCGACATTAAATATTCGCATAATGAAGTACACATAAAAACCGAGGTTTAAAACATTGTGTGCCAAGTAAACTTGATGAGCCTTTTTAATATCTATGTTATCTTCCATTTTTTTTGATTGAGAAGGATTTACATCCGGCATTTGAAGATAATTAAAAAAGGGGCTCCGAATTGCGGAGCCCCAATAATCTATAGTGTCAATGTCAATCTTCCTAAGAAATTGATACCTGCTTGAGGATACATAAAATTCTCTCTGGCGTAGGCACCCCCAGCATACCAACCATAGGTATATCCATTATTAGCATACAATTGATTGAAGATGTTATTCACAACAACACCAAATTTAATCTCTTTAAAAACTTTCGTTTTAAAGGCATAATCTGCTCTCAGGTGTGAGACAAAATAGGCATCCAATTTTCTATTATCATTTGATGTATTGTCTAAATATTGTTTGCCTACATACTTTGAAGTGAAAGTGAAAAACAACTTTTTGATTGGCTCATATGATATAGCCAATGAGCTGATAATATTTGGAGAAAAAGCTAGATCTGCATTTGTGTGAACAATCTCAATCTGCCCTCCGTTATCGTAATCATCAATGTATTCAGTAAATGATGGAATCTTATTCTGGCTTACGGTTACATTTCCCGATAGGCTAACTTTTTTACCTAGCATTGCTCCTGCTTCTAATTCAATCCCCATTCTATAACTCTTCGATACATTATCTCTAATATAGGCTCCAACATCATTAACTTCTCCTGTCAAAATCAGTTGATCTTTGTAATTCATCAAGTAGTAATTAGCGTTAAGGAAAACATTCTTTGTTTTCAATCGGTATCCTACTTCAGCATTTTGCAAATGCTCAGATTTTGGTCTTGAAGCCGGCGTACTCTGAACAAAATCTCCACGAGTTGGCTCTCTATTTCCTATCGCGAAAGAAGCATATACATTATTCTTATCATTAATGTCATACATCAATCCTGCTTTCGGATTAAAGAAGTCGTAAGATGCTTTTTGATCGAGAGATTCAATAACTCCATTCACCTCATCAAATCCTAAGAAGCTATAATCAATATGTCTGTATTGCATATCTGCATAAAAGGTGAAGTCTTTCCAGCCATAAGTAGCTTTCACGTATGACATCAAATCCAATTTGAAAGCGTCATTATCATAATATCGATCTCTGATATCAGATTGTG
>JBLFXO010000104.1:0-10534 GCA_047609865.1 Arenicella sp. | reverse complement strand
TTGAGCATCAAAACCTGCATTTACGATTGGAGCTGTATATAAAGTAATTTCTATCGAATCTATATTTACACAACCATTTCCATCAGTTCCTTCAACATAGTACCAAGTGTCACCCGTTGGGGTAGCCACCGGATTTGGAATATTCAATTGAGAAAGAGTAACATCAACGTCCCATAAATAAGATGCGGCACCGCTTGCAATCAAAGGATAAGAAAGCCCAGGACAAATGGAAGCAGCTGTACCAGCATCAACTGTGGGTAAGTTGAAGGCAGTTACTGAAACGTTTGCTGAATTTACACAGCCATTAGTGTCCGTTATAGTCACAGAGTGAACTCCTGTTGCATAAACAGTTGTAAAACTGTCGATAGAAGTTGTACTCCATAAATAAGCATCATATGTGTCAGTATAAAGTATTACTGAATCTCCAGTACAGAAATTAAGAGGAGTATCATTATATATAACTGGCGAAGGAATTGAATTCACAGAAACCATCACCGTATCAAAATCAATACATCCTGAAGCACTTTCACTACTAACAGTATAAACCGAAGTTACATTTGGATCCGCAGTCGTAGTTCCACATGAGCTACAAGAAAGACTTCCCGCATCTCCTGAAAGAACTGCCCATGTAATGTTAATACCACCAGCAGCTGTAAGGTCAACGTTTTGTCCAAGACAGATTGCCGTATCAGCCGAAGCCACGGTAGTCAACTGGCAATATTTAATCGTACTATAATCTAAATTGGTAACTCCACCATGACTTGATCCAGTTACAAATATGTTTTCAGAAGGATCTAATTGCATTTTTACTGCTTGATCACTTAATCCTGAAGGTCCATTAAATCTTGTATCCCATATCAGATTTCCTAAAACATCATACTTAACTGTAGTGTAATCATTATTGGTTCCACTCTCGTAACTGTAGCCAGTCAAATAAACGAATCCAGTTCCTGATAATTTTATGTCAGTTGCCTCATCAAACCCAACACCAACACTAGTATAAAGGTCATCCCAAAGAAAAACCCCGTTATTATCATAAGCTATGGTATAATAATCTTCAGATGACGCTAATGACTTAGATCTACCCGTTACAAAAATGTTACCAGTCACTTGGTCTACAGCTACAGCATTAATTCTATCTAAAGCGGCAGCATCACCAGAATAAGTTTGAGTCCATTGCCAAACACAAGTACTTGAAAATTTCATTGTAGCATAATCCTCTTCGTGAACAGGAGCATTAAATGCTTGTCCTCCAAGAATAATATTACCTGCTGCGTCTAGCTCCATTGCGTTTGGTGTATCTAGTCCGTTGAATCCTGCATCTTGTGTTGCAGCAAAGGCTGGCGCTCCACCTGTCGAGGCAAATCTTAAAACCATAAAATCAAAATATGATGTTCCTACACCAACATCTGAATGTCCAGCAACATAAACGTTATTTGCAGCATCAGTTGCAATCAGTTTACCTTCATCATTCTGAGGTGTTCCATTTGTATAAGACCAGTCTAAAAGTCCAGTTACACCATCTACCTTAACAACTAAGTAGTCAATATCTGTAGTAGAAAAAGAGAAAGTACCAGCAATTACGGGATCATCATTTGTATCTACCGTAATATCCTTACCTCCATCAAATAAAGCTGAACCTGTGTGAACATATTCCCACATTAGCGCACCAGAAGTACCATTTATTTTGATGACTGCTAAGTCCCAATCATCTGCTCCTATATATTTAGAACCGGTTACTAGAATATTTCCGGCACCATCTAAAACCATAGCAGAAGCTTCGTCAAGGCCTGAACCACCATGTTCATATCGCCAGTCTTCTGTTCCATCAGCTAGATATTTGACTGTCATCCAGTCATAATTGCCGTCAGAATCAAAAGACGTTCCAGTTACATAAGTGTTTCCAGAGGCATCAAGTTCTAAATCAACAGCTTGATCAATGAAGCTTCCATCACCATTTAGGCGTGATTCCCATTGAACATTGATTTGAGCGAAAGATAAATTCAAGAAAAAAGTTGAAATAACAACGAGAGTAATTCTTGACATAAGTGTAGTTTTAAGCATTTCAACGGCTAAAGTAAAGAAAATGTCTACCGAATCAAAGAATTTCAGTCAGATAGATGATAAATTTTATCAGATGGATGTTATTTTTTTCTGGACGAAGAGTATGATTTAACAGATTAGCTGCTAAAAGTTTGCATTAGATAATTAATATCTATAATTTCGTGGCTTTATACCTACTCACAAAACTGAGTTGAAAATGAAAAGATTACTACTACTACTTTGTATCCTGTGTTCAGGTTATTCTTTCGCTACGCACGTTGTTGGAGGAGAAATTATCTACCAACATGTCGGTGGGTCTTCCTATATCTTAACAGTTAAACTTTATAGAGATTGTGACCCAGCTTCTGTTCAATTCCCCGCGACTACTGTAGTTACGGTGGATGAAGGAGACGGAACAGCATTTACAACATTCACACTTCCTTTATTAGGTAGAGATACTTTGAGTCCTGCCCTTGATACCTGTGCATTTGACCCAGGTATTTGCGTTGAGGAAGCAATTTATTCTTCAGTAGTATCTTTACCCCCTGGTTCCGGTGGATATCACATGTATTACTCTATTTGTTGTAGAAACGGCTCGATATTAAACATTTTTAATCCTCTAAATGCTAGAGAGACTTTCTATGCATACGTTCCAGACAACAACATTTACTTAACAAATTCAAGTCCAGTAATCTCAAACTTCCCTCCTGTTTATGTTTGTAATTTAAATGACTTAAGTTTGGATTTTGGTGCTACGGATGCTGATGGAGATTCTTTAGTATATTCATTTTACACACCTTATGATGGCATAAACGGAACAGGCATAACATATGGCCCTGGTCTTCCTCCGAACAACTTTCAAGCTCAACCAATTACTTGGCTGGGTGGATTCTCAGCTTCTGACCCTTTAGATGCAGGTGCAGGACCAGGATTATTTATTGACCCACAAACAGGGTTTATTACCGGTTCACCTGTTGCCACAGGGCAGTACGTTGTTGGTGTAATGGTGGATGAGTATAGAGATGATTCATTAATTGGAAGAATTACGAGAGATTTTCAATTTAATGTTGTGAACTGTCCTCCGCCTCAAGATGCGGCAATTGGACCGGTTGATGCTTGTAATGGCGTTGCTATTACATTTGACAATCAATCAGGAGCGGGAGCAAACGGATTTTGGTGGGATTTTGGAACTGTTCCGGCTGCCGATACCTCAGTAGTTTTTGAACCAACATTTACCTACCCATCAATTGGGTCTTATACGGTTACATTAATGGCCCAGAAAGGGACGCTTTGTGCAGATACTGTTTATTATAACATGATTATTTCTGGATTAGTTGGAGACTTTACTCCTCCTGACACCCTGTGTATTGGTGAATCTGGGACCTGGACAGATATTTCTGTACCAGCAGCAAATGGTAACGTAGACAGCTGGGAATGGGACTTTGGAGACGGGAATACTTCTACATCTCAAAACCCAACGCATGCATTTGCTGCAAGTGGTGATTTCTTAGTTGAATTAATTGTGGGAACTGATGTTGGATGTGCCGATACAATAACCAAAATGATTCATGTGAAAATTCCGCCTCAAGCAGGAATTGTACCATTGCCAGGCTGTAATGGCCTATCAGTTGACTTTACGAGTTCAAGTGACCCTACCGCGACAGGATTATGGTGGGATTTCGGAACGTTTTTTCCGGCTGACACTTCTATAGTTACTGATCCTACTTTCGTTTATGCGTCATTTGGTTCATACACGGTAAGTTTGGTTGCTCAAAAAGGTACTTCATGTGCTGACACTGCAACATTTGACATTATCATTTCTGAAATTACGGCTGACTTCACTGCGGTAGATACTACTTGTACAAATGTATTGGTACCATATACTGACTTATCATTCACTTCTGGTGGTGGAGTTGTTGATCAATGGCAATGGGATTTTGATGGCGCGGGATCTTCAACACAACAAAATCCAAGTATCGGATTTACGGTTGCTGGAACATATGATGTTCAATTAATAGCAGAATCTGATTTAGGATGTATTGATTCAATAACGGTACCTATTGTTGTTGAAGATGCTCCTTTAGCTGTTATCGGACCAGCTGATTTCTGTTCAGGACTGACTATTGACTTTATTAATTCATCAGCTCCAGGAGCTTCAGGATTCCATTGGGATTTTGGAACACCTAATCCTGCTGATACATCAATCTTAGCTAATCCTACATTCACTTATCCTTCATTCGGGTCTTATACAGTAACATTAACTGCCCAAAAAGGAACTGATTGTGAGACAATCACAACAATGAACATTCAAGTCTCAGAAATCACTGCAGATTTCGTTTCTGTTGATACAATTTGTGAGGGATCAAACATAAACTTTACAGATGCATCTATAACACAAGTTGGAACGACAATCACTGATTGGGATTGGAATTTTGGAGATTTAAACATTTCTACTCAACAAAACCCAACTCATCAGTACAACGGTACAACAGGGGTTGTACCTGTCGAACTTATCGTGACTTCAAATATTGGCTGTAAGGATACTATTGTGAAAAACATTGAAGTAATTCCATTACCAGTTGTGGATGCAGGAATTGACACAGCAGTTTGTGTTTCTAATCCGAGCTTAATGCTTAATGGGTCTATTTCAGGAACAGGTGGTGGATTTTGGACTGGTCTTGGAGGTGTATTTACACCAAGTAACACTATTATGAACCCTACATACTTTGCCTCTCTTGGTGAATTGAATAACGGTTCTACAAGCTTGGTGTTGACTTCAAATGCAACTCTATACTGTTCAGCTGTTACTGATACAATTGTAATTCTTTACTTAGACACACCAACGATTGATGCCGGATTGGATATTCAAGTGTGTATAGATACTACCTATATTCAATTGGGAGCTACTGTGCAATTCACAACTAATACAGTTTGGACTCACAACGGAGCAGGATCACTTGATGATGATGGACTCTTAGATGCAACTTACACTTTCTCTCCTGGTGAAATCATTGCTGGAGATTCAATTGCATTCGGAATTGAAACGTTCAACTTCTCAGGTTGCCCTGATGATGAGGATACAGTTTGGTTATTCTTCAATGCTCCTCCAACTATAGGAACTGTGTTTGATGACACTGTTTGTGCCGGATTTCCAATTCCTTTGAATTCAAACTCAACAACTGGTAACGGTTTATGGACAACATCTGGTGACGGAACATTTAATCCTGATTCTTCAGACGCAACACTTTACAATCACGGTATTGCAGATGCAACAGCAGGTAACGTTACTATTTACTTTGAATCTTTAGATAATGGTGGATGTCCTGCTTTATATGATACACTTGATATCGTAATCGTACCGTCCCCTACTCCTGATTATACATTTATTGAAGATTGTTTTGGAAGCCCAACTGTTTTTACAAATAATTCAACATCAGTTGACCCAATTGTATCTTATGACTGGACTTTTGAGTCAGGACAAACTTCGACTTTAACTGATCCAACTCACATATTCACCACACCTGGTATACATGCAGTTGAACTAATTGTGACCTCAGCGAATGGATGTCAAGACACTTTAGTTATTGATGTAAACGCTCATCATATTCCGGTGGCCGATTTCGGAATCCCAGCGCCATGTCTAGAACCTGCGAGTTATTTCTTTGATTCTTCATATGTAGTGAACGACTCAATCGTTTCTTGGAATTGGGACTTCGGAGATGCTTCGCCAGCAAGTACTAATCAAGATCCGGCTCACATTTATGCAGGATCAGGAACATATGATGTTACATTATCTGTGACTTCAGGATTTGGATGTAGTAACTCTACAACAGTTGCCATAACGATTTACGAAGGACCTAATGCTGCATTCTCTGTAAGTCCACCAGCCGGAAATGTTGGAGACGACATTTACTTTACTGATAACTCAGTACCAAATCCTCAACCAATTGTAAGTTGGATGTATGATTTTGGAGATTCAACAACTTTAAATTCTGCAGATGGAGTTCATGTTTTTGACCCCGAAGGTGAATATGAAGTCATATTAATAGTAATTGATGATGCTGGTTGTAGTGATACGGCAACGATTGTTGTTCCAGTTTATCATGGGCCACTTGTTCCTTCAGCATTCACACCGAATGGAGATGGAAACAATGATTTCCTAAATATTCTTGGTGGAAACTTTGAATCACTTGACTTCAAAGTTTATAATAACTGGGGAGAAGTAATTTTCTCTACTATTGATCCGGACGGAAACGGATGGGATGGAACTCATAAGAATATCGACCAACCAATGGGCGTATATGTTTATGTCGCTACTGTTGTGACATATGACGGTGAAGAACATATTTTAAAAGGTGATGTATCACTAATTAGATAATTTGAAAATGAAAAGAATATTAACAATCATAGGTATTGCATTATTATCGTTGCAAGCATCTGCGCAAGATTTTCACTTGTCGCAATATGATGCTGCAGCATTGAATGCAAACCCTGGAATGACCGGAGTATTTAAAGGTGATTACAGAATTCATGGTCACTTTAGAACACAATGGATGGCCATTGCTACCAAACCATTTACTACAGGGCTAATCTCTTTTGATGCTAATCAGGGTAAATGGGGTTGGGGAATACAAGCGGCTAATTTTAGAGCCGGTACTGGAGCGTATAACGTTATTAGTATTTTGCCTTCTGCCGCTTTCAAATTACCTTTTGGAAAAAAGAAGTTCAGCTTTTTTAGTATTGGAGCTCAGGCAGGAATATTTCAAAAATCGATTAAAATTTCTGAATTAACCTTTGGTGATCAATATTCTCCTTACAATGGTGGACAATTTTCAAATGCTACAGCTGAAGCCTTTGGAGATGCGAATCAAATAAACCTGGATGTCAACATTGGCATTATGTATTACTTTGCAAAACCAGGAATAAGAGTAAATCCTTTTGGAGGAATTACTATGTATCACGTAAATAGACCGACAGAGACTTTCATTCAGGACACGGATAATAAACTTCCATTCAGATACCAAGGAATAGCTGGCGCCAGAATTGTTTTAACGAACAAAATCGCGGTTATACCTAAAGTGATGTGGCAATACCAAGAAAAGGCAAATGAACTACAGTTCAGTGCTCTCGGTCAATTCTACCTTGAATCTTATGATATTTTCTTATTAGGTGGAGGAACATACAGAAGCAAAGATGCAGCGATATTAGAGTTTGGAGTAAAGTATGGTCAATGGACCGGGAGATTCAGTTATGACATTAATACATCAACGTTAAATAATGCAACGAACGGAAGAGGTGGTTCTGAATTATCAGTTACCTACATTTTCAACAGACCTAATCCGAATCCAGTACCAACTTGTCCGAAATTATAATGAAGAAGTTAAGCGCACTACTTATTTTAGCAGTACTTACTGCTGGGTCTTTATTCGGTCAAACCAATAAAGAATTAATGAAAATGGGAGATGCTGCCATGATAAATGGTCAGTATTCTAACGCAGTTCATTACTACTCCTTTGTTTTATTCAAAATTCAAGAAGGAGAAGAAGCACTCTATTATCCATATGAAATCTCAACAGCTTATCGTGAGCCAGAGAAAGATGAGAACGGAACAATTGCTCCACCATCCAACCCTAGCTCTAAAGAAGTAAGAGTAATTCATAAACTGGCTGATGCATATAGATTGGCAGATGATTACAAAAACGCCGAGAAATGGTACATAGCTGCCATGGATAATCCAAATGAGGAATTTCCTTATGCTCAATATTTCTATGGTGTTTCTTTGATGTACAATGAGAAATTTGAAGATGCTCAGAAGCAATTTGAAGGGTACCAGACTAGTAATCCTGATGAAGACAATAAGTATTACAAATTGTCTTCGGATAAAATTGCGAGTTGTCAATTTGCAATGAATCCTGGTAACACTAAGGAAACTGTGAATGTAAACAACTTAGATTCATTAATAAATGCTGGTTCAACGAGTTTTGGTTTACAGTTCGTTTCAGATGACTACATGATTTTCTCTTCTGCTAGATTAGAAACTGAAATTGATTCAACAAAAATGGATGAGGACAAAAATCCACTTGAGTTGTATTTGTTAGACATTTATATGGTGAAATACAATGAAGACGGTTCGCTTGGTAAACCTGAGAAATTTCCTTTCGAAATCAACTCTCGTGATTATCATGAAGGATCTGCTGTAATATCATCTGATGGAAACTCTATGTTCTTTACGAAGATGGATCCAAATAACAGAAATGAAACTAAAGTTTATGCGACTAGAAAGTTCAACAACCAATGGCTTAAGCCTTTCGCTTTAGACGGGAATGTAAACTTAGATGGATTTAGATCAATGAATCCATATTTCTCTGCTGATGGTAAAACATTGTACTTCACATCTAATCGTCCTGGAGGAGAAGGCGGAATGGATATTTGGTATACAGAACTTGGTCCACAGGGAACAACGACTGAACCTCAAAACATGGGGAACCAAATTAATACTCCTGCGGATGAGGTAACACCATTCTTTCACGAGAACACTAAAACATTATACTTTGCCTCAGCAGGTCACATAGGCTTTGGAGGCTTAGACGTCTTCTCAAGTAGATTTGATGAAGATACAGATTGGTTCGGACCAGCACTTAATGCAGGAGCGCCAATTAACTCATCTAGAAACGATAGTTACTTCGTCATTGATCCAAAATTGCAAAAAGGATATGTTACTTCTGACAGAGAAGCATGTACTGAGTGCGATTCAATTTATAACCTTAGCATTCATTGTAATAAGATCTTCGAAATCACTAAACCAGAAATGAAATTCTTTATTTCTGGATACGTTTATGATGAGGCTACGAACGAAATTCTTCCTGGTGCAAAAATTGAATTTAAAGATGTTACTTATAAATGGGAGCACTTTGAAATGATAGCGGATGAAAATGGATACTATGAGCACGAATTAGAGCCTAATTTGGAGTTGTTCATGAGATCATCACAAAAGGACTACTTTGCTGACAAAGCACTCGTATTTACTTTAGGAGCGACTGAATCTAAAAACTATCAGCAAGATTTTTACTTAGAGAAGATTCCTAAGGGAGAAATCGAAATTGAAGGTATTGAGTACGACTTTGATTCTGATAAGCTAAGACCTATTTCAGAAGAGATTCTGGATAACTTATTGGACTTCTTAGAGTTGAATAGCAACTTGAAAATTGAGATTCGTTCTCATACTGATGAAAGAGGTAATGATGCTTATAACTTAGATCTTTCGGATCGCCGTGCAAAAAGCGTTGTTGATTACCTCGTTGATCATGGTATTCCAAGAGTGAGGTTAGTACCTAAAGGTTATGGTGAAACTAAACCGGCAAACATTAAGCACACAGATGATAGTATGGTTGACTTAACACCTGCATTTATTTCTGGCTTGCCTGATGAAGATTTACAAGAAACTTACCATCAAAGAAACAGACGAACAGCTTTCTTTGTACTGGAACAAAACTAACTTTAATTGTAAAAAATTTAATCCTGACCGAGACTTGTTTCGCGTCAGGATTTTTTTTGTTCGTATCTTTGACAAAAAATTTAAATGAGCAAAAAAGACGAAGCGAGCTATGGCGTAGGTATGAGCATAGCACAAAGTTTAGAAAATCAGAACCTTGAAGACATCAACCTAGATGAATTCGTAAAAGGAATTAGTGATATTTTTTCAAAATCAGAATTAAGATTTTCACCCGAAGAGGCGAATTTGAAAATTCAAAGTTATTTGAACGAGGTAAACGAATCAAAGTTTGCTGAATTCAAAACGGCTGGAGCAGAATTTTTAGCTGCAAACGGAAGTAAAGATGGCATTACAACTCTAGAATCTGGATTACAATATGAAATTGTAGAAGCTGGAACAGGAGATAAACCATCAGAAACAGCTCAAGTAACTGTTCATTATCATGGTACTTTGACTGATGGAACTGTATTTGACAGCTCGATTGATAGAGGAGAACCAGCAACATTTGGTGTGAATCAAGTAATTAAAGGTTGGACAGAAGCATTACAGTTAATGCCTCAAGGATCTAAGTGGAGATTATATATTCCTGAAAACTTAGCATATGGTGCAAGCCCTCATCCAGGTGGACCAATTAAACCATACATGGCATTGATTTTTGATGTAGAATTAATCAGCATTGCCTAATGAAATTTAAAGTATTCATTCCTTTTTTGTTTTTGATGTCTTGCACATCTGCTACAACTGACGACATCATTGATGATACTGATGTAACTATTGATGACAACAAAAGAGAATTTGATACTTATAATGAAAAGATAAGCTATAGCATTGGCCTTGATCATTCGAGGGGATGCTATAATGCTTATTCTTCAACTGCTACTTCAGGTAAATTCAACCTGAGACAAATAGAAGCTGGAATGGCAGATTATCTATTGGGAGAAGAGCTAAGAGTATCTTTCCTAATCAAGGACAGTCTGCTTGATTTATACTTGTTGGCTG